>NZ_JBJLSJ010000014.1:0-116103 GCF_050871975.1 Kineococcus rugosus
CCTGGGGTGCGGTCGACATGTGGGCACAAACGGCGTCACGTGGGGGCTCGGGGGGTATCGGGGCGGCGTGGGCCGGGGTGCCCGCCGGGCGGCGCCCACCCCGGTGCGCGGTCAGCCGATCTGGTTGGCGAGGTCCTTGGAGGCGCTGTCCCAGGCGGCGGCGGGGGTGATGCCGTTGACCTCGACGGACAGCAGGGCCTGCACCAGCGAGGACTTCACGACGGCGTCCTCCTCACCGAGGACCTGGGTGGGGGCGGACTCGGCGGCCTGGGAGAAGATCTGGCCGATGGGCGCGCCCTGGAAGTACTCGTCGGTGGCGTCGGCGACCAGCGGGAACGCCTTGGTGTTGGAGGGGAAGTTCCCGCCGACCGCGAAGACCTTGGCCTGCTGCTCGGGGTCGGTCAGCCACTTGACGAGCTTGGCGGCCTCCTCCTGGTTCTTGCTGGACTGCGGGATGCCCAGGTAGGCCCCACCCCAGTTCCCGCCGGCCCCGCCGGGCAGGGAGGTGACGTTCCACTTGCCCGCGCCCGCGTCGCCGGCCTTGCCCTTGATGTACCCGACCATCCAGGCGGGGCAGGCGATGGTGGCGAAGGAACCGCTGCCGAAACCGGTGTCCCAGGCCGGGTCCTCGAACTGCTCCAGCTTGGCGGTCAGGCCCTCCTGCGCGGCGGCGGCGGCGGTGTCGAAGGCGTCCTTGACGGCGGGGTTGCTGTCCCAGACCAGTTCGCCGGCCTCGTCGTAGTAGATCTCCTCCTCGGTGGAGACGATCGCGTTGTAGAACCCGCCGGCGGAGTCCATCCAGGCGGCGCCCGCGGGGGCCTTGGCCTTGAACTCGCGGCCGAGGGCGACGTAGTCGTCCCAGGAGGTCATCCGGGCGGCGAGCTGGGCGGGGTCGGTGGGCAGGCCGGCCTGCTGGAGCAGGTCGCTGCGGTAGCACAGGCCCATGGGGCCGATGTCGGTGCCCATGCCCAGGACCTTGCCGTCCTCGGTGGTGGCCGCGGCCGACTTCCACTCGGGGTAGTTCGGGGTCTGCTCCCCCGCGACGGTCTGGGACAGGTCGACCCACTTGTCGTCCTGGTTGGCGACGACGTCGGCGATGCGGCCGACCTCGATGCCCTGGATGTCGGCGGCGCCGTTGCCGGAGGCCAGCTTGGTCTGCAGCGCGGGCCAGTAGTTGTTCTCACCCTGGGTGGACTCGTACTGGATGGTGACGCCGGGGTTGAGCTTCTCGTACTCGTCGAACAGCCCGGCCTCGTCGAGGCCGAAGGTGCCGAACAGGCTGACGGTGAGGTTCTTCCCGCCGCCGCCGGACTCGGTCTGCTCGCCGGTGCTGGACTGCGCGGTGCTGCAGGAGGTGAAGAGCAGGGCACCGGTCAGGGTCGTCGCCAGAGCGGCGAGGGTCTTCGCGCGGACGGTGGGCATGGGGGAACTCCTCGGGCCTCGCCTGGACGGCGGATCGACGGTGATCAGGTCCGTGAGAGCGCTCTCATCGGGGAACGAGTCCCGTGAGAGCGCTCTCAAGGGGTGCGAACAGAGTGGACCCGGGGACTACCCGGTGTCAACGGTCAGGACGTGGCGCGTTCGACGAGTTCCGTGGCGGCCACGACGTGGTCGCTCACGGGGCGGCCGTCCACCAGCGCCAGCAGCATCCGCGCCAGCTCGCGCCCCATGCCCACCACCGGCTGGCGCACCGTCGTCAGCGGCGGCGTCGCGGCCGCCGCCAGCGGGGCGTCGTCGAACCCCACCACGCGCACCTGGTCCGGCACCGACCGGCCGGCCGCGGCCAGCGCCTGCAGCACCCCGGCGGCCATGAGGTCGTTCGCGGCGAACACCCCGTCCAGGTCGGGCCGGCGCGCCAGCAGCTCCTCCGTCGCCCGCCGCCCGCCGTCCACCGTGAAGTCGCCGTCGGCGGCCATCGCGGCGCTGAAGCGCTGCCGCTGCGCGCGCAGCTCGGTGCGGAAGCCCTCCAGCCGCTCCTGCCCCACCCGCATGTCCATCGGCCCGGTGACGGTGACGACGCGGCGGCAACCGCGCTCCAGCAGGTGGCGGGTGGCGGTGCGGGCCCCGCCCACGTTGTCCGCCGACACGAACGGCACCGTGGAGGACTCCTCGTAGGGGCGCCCGGACATCACCACCGGGATGCCGGCGTCGCGCAGGTGCTGCGGCAGCGGGTCCGGCCCGTGCACCGAGACCAGGATCGCCCCGTCCACGTGCCCGCTGCGGGCGTAGCGCTCGAACCGCTCGCGCTCGCGCCCGGTGGACAGCACCACCAGGACCAGCTGCACCTCGCGGTCGGCGAGCTCGGCCTGGGCGCCGCTGGCGATCAGCGGGAAGTAGGAGTCGGCGAAGAACCGCTCCACCGGCTCGACGACGACCAGGGCCACCGAGCCGCTGCGGCGGGTCACCAGCGAGCGGGCCGCCTGGTTCGGCACGTAGGACAGCTCCGAGGCCGCCCGCAGGACCGCCTCGCGGGCGGCCTCGCTGACCCGGCCGTACCCGGCCAGGACGCGGCCGGCGGTGGCCCGGGAGACGCCGGCGCGCAGGGCGACCGACTCCAGCGTCGGCGCAGCCGGAGTCGGCACGGGTCCTCCAGGGTCAGGGGTTCTCGCGGGGCGGGCGCGCCCATCCTCGCAGCCCGCGGATCCCGATGACGGCGATCGCGGTCCCCAGCACCAGGCTCACCACCACGAGCACGAGGTGGACGAGGAAGAACGGCTGCGGGCCGTCCTGCCAGGACCGCTCGTCGCCCCAGATGTTGCGCAGGAAGTTCGGCCAGATGAACCAGCTCCAGACCCCGAACAGGACGAGGAACCAGCTGACGGGTTTGGACAGGACCACGGCCCGATCCTCCCACCCCTCAGCGCCGGCGGCGCCGCGCCAGCCCCAGGGCCGCCCCGGCGCCGGTCAGCCCCACGACGACCCCCGACACGAACGGCACCCGGCGCCGGCGCCGGGCGGGGGCCCTGAGGTCCTCGGGGACCTCCGGGCCGAGCGGGACGAGGAGCCGGGCCGCGGCCATGAGGTCGGGGTTCAGCGAGCCGTTGTCCTCGGCGCGCACGGCCGCCAGGGACGCGGCGAGCAGGATCAGCCGCCCGATGAGGTTCATGAGCACCAGCAGCACGATGAGGGTGACGGCCGAGCCGACGAAGGCGCCGCCGCCGTCGGCGCTGCGGCTGGCGATGGTCGTGCCGAACTGCTTCAGGACGCCGATGCCGACGCCGCCCAGCACGGCGCCCTGCAGCAGGTCGCGCACCGGGACGTCGGCGCCGGGCAGGAAGCGGAAGACGGCCAGGAACGTCAGGGTGTCGATGGCGAAGGACACCGCGAAGCCGAGCGCCGCCAGCAGCCAGCGCGACCACGTCGACGGCTCGAACCCCATCGCGCCGAGCAGGAACTCCCCTGCGGCGTTGGTCGCGACGACGGAGGCCACCGACAGCAGCACCCCGAACCCGATGATGACCATGCCGCCGACGTCGCGCAGCTTGACGAGGGCGAAGTTGCCCCCGCCGGCGTCCTCCCCGAAGACCGCCCGCACGCCCTGGCGCATGCCGTCGATCCAGCCGATGCCGGTGAACAGGCCGGTGGCGACCGAGACCAGCAGCGCCCAGGTGAGCGTGGTGTCGTTGAGGTAGTCGTCGATGTAGATGCCGCTGGCCCGGTCCGCGCCCCCGGCCGGTGTCGGCCCGGCGTGGACCAGCCCCGGGGCGTAGGCGTCGACCCCGTCGACGAGGTTGCGCACGACCCAGTCCCGCAGCTCGGGGGTGCCCTGCATGACGAAGCCCACCAGGGTCAGGCTGACCGCGAGCGCCGGGAAGATGGAGAAGAAGGCGAAGTAGGCGATGCCGCCGGCCAGGACGTTGCCGCGGGCGGCGCTGTACTTGGCGTAGGCGCGCAGCGGCACCGACCGCTGCACCGTGGTCACCGCGTTCTTGGCCTGCTCGACCGCGCTCACCGGCTCCGGGCCCCTCACTGCTGGAAGGTGAAGTCCTCCCGTGGCCGCCAGACGCCGTCGGCGCCGTGCTCGTAGAGGCTGAACCCCTTCACGGTGAAGGTCGCCTCCCAGTCCCGCAACACGAGTTCGGCCCGGTCCAGGGCGGCCTCGTCGACGTCGTGGGCGACGGTGACGTGGGGGTGGAACGGGAAGTTGATCTCGGCGGTCAGGGGGCCGGTCCGGATGGCGGCCTGGAGCAGCTCGCACTCGGAGATGCCCCGGGCGAGCTGGACGAAGACGACGGGCGAGACGGGCCGGAAGGTGGCCGTGCCGCGCAGGTGCACGTCGAAGGGCTCGCCGGTGGCGGCGGTGGCCTCGAGGTGGTCGCGGGCGGCGGGCAGGTCGGCCAGGTCCAGCTCGAACGGCGGCAGCAGGGTGATGTGCGGCGGGATGGCGTGCGCCAGCGGGTCGCCGAACTCGCTGCGCCACGCGGTCAGCTCGGCGGCGTGCGGGTCCGGCACCGGGATGGACACCCCGATGGTCCGGACCTGCGCGGACGGTCCTGAGGTCACCGGCGTCCGACCAGCCCGACGCGGTCGTAGACCGTCGCGAGCGTCTGCTCGGCGATCTCGTTGGCGCGCGCGGCGCCGCGGGCGAGCAGCTCGTCGAGGGTGCCGGGGTCGGCCATCAGCTCGGTGGCGCGGGTCCGGACGGGGCCGAGGGCGTCGGTGACGACCTCGGCGAGCTCCTTCTTCAGGTCCCCGTAGCCGCGGCCGGCGAAGTCGGCCTCCAGCTCGGTGATCGTGCGGCCCGACAGCGCGGAGTGGATGGACAGCAGGTTGGAGACGCCGGCCTTCTCGACGGGGTCGAACAGGACCTCGCGGCCGGTGTCGGTGACGGCCGAGCGGATCTTCTTGGCGGTGACCTTCGGGTCGTCCATGACGTCGACGATGCCGTTCGGCGAGGACGAGGACTTGCTCATCTTCGCGGTGGGGTCCTGGAGGTCGTAGATCTTCGCCGTCTCCTTCGGGATGAACGGCTCGGGGACGACGAAGGTGGCGCCGTAGCGGGAGTTGAAGCGCTGGGCGAGGTTGCGGGTCAGCTCCAGGTGCTGGCGCTGGTCCTCGCCGACGGGGACCTCGGCGGCCTGGTAGAGCAGGATGTCGGCGGCCATGAGGACGGGGTAGGTGAACAGCCCGACGGTGGTGGACTCGGCGCCCTGCTTGGCGGACTTGTCCTTGAACTGCGTCATGCGGCCGGCCTCGCCGAAGCCGGTGAGGCAGGACAGCACCCAGGCGAGCTGGGCGTGCGCGGGGACGTGGCTCTGGACGAACAGCGCGGACCGGTCGGGGTCGATGCCGGCGGCGATGTACTGCGCGGCGGTCCAGCGGGAGCGCTCGCGCAGCTCGGCCGGGTCCGGCCCGACGGTCAGGGCGTGCAGGTCCACGACGCAGTACAGGGCCTCGTGGGTGTCCTGCAGCGCCACCCACTGCTTCAGCGCGCCGAGGTAGTTGCCCAGGTGCAGCGACCCCGACGTGGGCTGCATGCCCGAGAGCAGGCGGGGACGACCCGACGTGGTGACCGTGGGAGCTGCCTCGGGGATCGACTCTGCCGACATGCCTCCATCCTGCCAGCCGCCACCGGGCCCGGACCGCCCAGGTCGGCGGGCCGTCTGTGCGGTCGTGTTCGGTTCTGTTTGACCCTGGGCGGTTGGCGCGTCATGCTCGGGGGGTGCTGGCCCACCAGCGGCAGGAGGTCATCCTCGACGCCGTCCGCGCCCACGGCGGCGTCCGCGTCGCCGACCTCGTCGAGCGCCTCGGCGTCTCGGAGATGACCGTCCGCCGCGACATCGGCGAGCTGTCCCGGCAGGGCCTGGTCGCCCGCGTCCACGGCGGCGCCGCCGCCCTGGGCCGCACCAGCGAGGAACCCGGCTTCGCCGCCAAGTCCACCCGCCGCCCCGACGCCAAGCGCGCCATCGCCCGCGCCGCCGCCCGCCTCGCCGCGCCCGGCGCCTCCGTCGCCCTGTCCGCGGGCACCACCACCGCCGCCCTGGCCGCCGAGCTGCGGTCCGTGCCCGACCTGACCGTCGTGACGAACTCCCCCCGCGTCGCCGACGTCCTGCACGACCCCGACCGGACCGTCGTCCTCTCCGGCGGCGAGCGGACCCCCTCCGACGCCCTGGTGGGCCCGGTGGCCCGCGCCGGGCTGGCCGGCCTGCACGTCGACGTCCTGTTCCTCGGCGTCCACGGCCTCGACGTCACCGCCGGGCTGAGCACCCCCAACCTGCTGGAGGCCGACACCAACCGGGCCCTCATGGCCTGCGCGGCCCGCGTCGTCGTCGTCGCCGACGCCACCAAGCACGCCGTCGTCGGCCTCACCTCCTTCGCCCCCCTGACCGCGGTCGACGTCCTCGTCACCGACACCGCCCTCGACCCCGCCGACCGCGCCGCCCTGGCCGAGCACGTCGGTGAACTCGTCATCGCCGACCCCACGGAGGACCCCACGTGACCCACCCCTTCCGCAAGACCTCGACCCGGATGGCCGACGGCCGCGAGCTCATCCACTTCGACGACACCGAGCCGTGGCTGTCCGGCGAGCGCGTCCGCGACGCCGTGGACCACCGGCCGCTGCCCCCCGCCGACCAGACCCTGCGCGGCGGCGCGCAGGTGCGGTTCGACCCGCTCACCGGGGACTGGATCGCGATGGCCTCCCACCGCAACGACCGCACCCTCATGCCCCCACCGGACCAGGACCCGCTGGCCCCCACCGTCCCCGGCGGGTTCCCCACCGAGATCGCCGACTCCAGCTACGACGTCGTCGCGTTCGAGAACCGGTTCCCGTCGTTCTCGAACCGCATCGGTGGGGAGCACGGGTCGCTCGACGGCGAGGAGCTGTGGCCCACCCGCCCCGCGGCCGGCCGCTGCGAGGTCGTCTGCTTCACCTCCGACACCCACGGGTCGTTCGCGACGCTGCACCCGCACCGCGCCCGCACCGTGCTGGAGGCGTGGATCGACCGCACCGAGGCGCTGAACGCCACCGAGGGCGTCGAGCAGGTGTTCGTGTTCGAGAACCGCGGCGCCGAGATCGGCGTCACCCTCCCCCACCCGCACGGCCAGATCTACGGGTACCCGTACGTCACGCCGAAGACGCGGGCCATGCTGCGCCGCGCCGCGGAGCACCGGGAGGCCACCGGCCGCAACCTGTTCCGCGACGTCCTGGACGCCGAGCGGCGCTCCGGCGAGCGCGTCCTGTTCTCCACCAAGCACTTCACCGCCTACGTCCCGGCCGCCGCCCGCTGGCCCGTGGAGGTCCACCTCGCCCCGCACCGCGACGTGCCGGACCTGCCGGCGCTGACCGACGACGAGCGCGCCGACCTCGTCGGGGCCTACCTCGACGTGCTGGGCCGGCTCGACCGCTACTACCCCGACGAGCACCCGATGCCCTACATCGCCGGGTGGTTCCAGGCCCCCGCGCGCGAGGGCCGCGACGACTTCCGGCTGCACCTGCAGGTGTTCAGCGTGCAGCGCGGCCCCGGCAAGGTGAAGTTCCTCGCCGGGTCCGAGTCGGCCATGGCGGCCTGGATCAACGACACGACGCCCGAGAAGGTGGCGGCCCGACTCCGTGAGGTGGCGCAGCAGTGACCGAGTTCTTCGACGCACCGGCCCGGCCCGGAACCGCCGCGGCGCTGGCCCGGGAGTTCCGCGACGCCTTCGGCGAGGACCCCGAGGGCGTCTGGTCGGCGCCGGGCCGGGTCAACCTCATCGGTGAGCACGTCGACTACACCGGCGGGCTGTGCCTGCCGCTGGCGCTGCCGCACCGCACCTTCGTCGCGCTGCGGCCCCGGACCGACAGCACCGTCCGGGTCCGGTCGCGGCAGGAGACCGGCGAGGTCGTCGTCGCGCTCGACGAGGTCGGCGCCGGTTCCCCCAGCGGCTGGGCCGCCTACGTCGCGGGCGTCCCGTGGGCGTTGCAGCAGAAGGGCTTCGAGGGTCCCAGCCTGACCGGCGGGTTCGACGCCCTCGTCGACGGCCACGTCCCCTACGGCTCGGGGCTGTCGTCCTCGGCGGCCCTGGAGTGCGCCGTCGCGATCGCCCTGGCCGAACTGGTCGAGGCGCCGCTGGACGACACCGGCCGCGCCGGGCTCGCGAGCGCCTGCCAGCTCGCCGAGAACGTCGTCGCCGGCGCGAACACCGGCGGCATGGACCAGGCCGCGTCGCTGCGCTGCCACGCCGGCGGGGCGATCCTGCTCGACACCGACGACGACTCCGTCTCCCAGGTCGCCCTCGACCTCGCCGGGGCCGGGCTGGCGCTGCTGGTCGTCGACACCCGCGCCGGGCACTCCCACGCCGGGGGCGAGTACGGCCGCCGCCGCGCCGACGTCGAGCGGGCCGCGGAACTGCTCGGCGTGCCGAACCTGCGCCGCGTCGACGTCGCCGACCTCGACGCCGCGCTGGACCGCGTCGGCGCCGAACCCGACGGGGAGGTGCTGCGCCGCCGCGTGCGGCACGCCGTCACCGAGATCGACCGGGTCGCCCGCACCGCCGACCTCCTGCGGCAGGGCCGGGCCGACGGGATCGGCGACCTGCTGAACGCCTCGCACGACTCCCTGCGCGACGACTACGAGGTGTCCTGCCGCGAACTGGACCTCACCGTCGACGTCGCCCGCGCCCACGGGGCCCTCGGGGCCCGGATGACCGGCGGGGGTTTCGGCGGGTCGGCGATCGCGCTGGTGCGCGCCGACCGGGTCCAGGCGGTCGCCGAGGCCGTCGACGCCGCGTACGCCGGGCAGGGGCTGACCGCTCCCCGGTTCCTCGCGGCCCTGCCCTCCGAGGGCGCCGGCCGCGACCTCTGACCCCCGCGGCCGGGGGACCCGCACGGGTCCCCCGGCCGCCCCGCTCCCGGTGGAGGGGTCAGGCGTCCATGCGCTGCAACCGCAGCGCCGACAGCACCACCCCGACGACGGTCACCCCCACCAGCACCACCGAGGCCCCCGTCACCCCCAGCGACGACACCGTCCCCAGCGGGACGTCGCCGGGGATCGCCAGCGACGCCACCCGGCGCCCGTACGACCCGATCGACAGACCCCGCAGCGCCGGGGCCAGCCCGGCCAGGAACGTCTCCCACAGCACCACGTACGCCAGCCCCGCCAGCAGCCCGCGCCGCGTCAGCAGCGACAGCAGGACGAACAGCGCGCAGTACGCCCCCGACGTCAGGACCGTCGCCAGCAGCACCCCGCCCACGACCCGCCCCGCGGGCTGGTTCACCGAGATCCCCAGCACCGCGCACGCCACGACCGCCGGCAGCGTCACCACGACCGTCGCCGTCCACGCCGCGGCGAACCGGGCCACGACGGTGTGCCAGCGGGGACGGGCGATCGCCCGCAGCAGCGGCAGCGTCCGCGCGTCGCGCTCGTCGCCGAACGCGCCGATGGCCAGCACGAGCGCCACGATCGGCACCACCAGCCCCGTGAGCAGGTTCCCCGTGAACGTGTTCTGCACGCCGTAGCGGTTCGGGACGCTGGTGATGCCGATGACGACGAACACCACCACCGCCACCACCAGCGGCAGGACCGCGAAACCCGCCGTCCGGCCGCGCAGGAGGATGCCCCGCAGCGAGAACCCGTACAACGTGGTGCTCATCGGCCCGCCCCCCTCGCCGCACGGACCAGGTGGGCGAACACGCTCTCCAGGTCCTCCCCGACACCCTCGACGCGCCGCAGCGTCGCCCCGCGCTCGCGCGCCAGCCGCGGCACCGCCTCGGCCAGCGCCACGGCCCGGGGAGCCTCCACCAGGACCCCCGGCCGGCCCGCGCCCTCGCGCCGCACCGACTCCACCAGACCCTCCGACAGCAGCGCCCCGGCCACCTCCAGCACCCGTTCCCCCTCCAGCCGCACCGTGCGCGGCCGGTCCACCAGCAGCTCCCGGATCCCCGCCGGCTCCCCCTCGGCCACGAGCCGGCCGTTGACGACCACCAGCACCCGCGAGGCCATCCGCTCCACCTCCGACAGGACGTGCGAGCTGACCACGACCGTGCGGCCCTCCCGCCCCAGCGCGGCCAGCAGGTCCACGTCGGCGCGGCGCTGCGCGGGGTCCAGGCCGTTCAGCGGCTCGTCGAGCAGCAGCACCTGCGGGTCGTGGACCAGGGCCTGCGCCAGCTTCACCCGCTGGCGCATCCCCTTGGAGAAACCCCCCACCCGCCGGTCGGCCGCGTCGGTCAGCCCGACCCGGTCCAGCACGGCCTGCGCCGCTTCCCGGTACCGCGCGACCCCGCGCTGCCGGGCCAGGAACTCCACCTGGGTCCGGGCGCTCGCGTGCGCCCAGGTGGCCTCCCCGTCGGCGACGATCCCCAGCCCGCGGTTCACGGCCGGGTCGGCGTGCGGGTCCCGGCCCAGGACGCGGACCGTGCCCTGGCTGGGGCTGGTCGCCCCGGCCAGCAGCTGCAGGGCGGTGGACTTGCCCGCCCCGTTGTGCCCCAGCAGACCCGTGACCCCGGCGTCGATGGCGACGGTGACGTCGGACAGCGCGACGGTGTCCGCGAACCACTTGCTGACGCCGGTGAACTCGATGGTGCTCACGCGTCGTTCCCCTTCCCGTACCGGCCGCACAGGACCGCGAGCCCACCGACCACGACGACCGCCCACACCACCCACGCCAGGGCGCCCGGCGCCGCCAGGTCCTCCCCGACGAACGCGGCCGCCAGCCGCACCGGCCCGCTGGCCGGGTCCAGCGCCAGCGGCCAGTCCTCCCCCGTCACCAGCGAGATCGCCCCCGTCAGCGCGGGCCCGACCAGGACGACCGCGAGGTACCCGCCGACGGCGAACACCCGCTTGGCGGTCAGCGAACCGACCGCCAGCCCCAGGCTCGCGTGGAACAGCACCACGACCGCGGCCGCGCCCAGGATCCTCGGCAGGTCCCCGACGTGGTCGCCGAACCAGGTGGCCGGCGCGTCGGCCGTCGCGATCGAGCCGACGAACAGCACCAGCAGCGGCCCCAGCACGATGATCGCCAGCAGCGAGACCGCCGCCAGGAACACCCCGGCCACGTACTCGAACCACGACAGCGCCGTGGCGAAGTACAGCGACAGCACCCGGTCGCGCCGGTCGCGGGTCAGCATCGACGGGATCGACGTCGCCACGAACGCGAGCAGGACGACGGAGTTCGTCGCCAGCAGCGTCGAGTACGAGATGAGGTCCGTGGGCTGCACGTCCACCGCCGGCACCAGCAGCGGGACGGCGACCACCGCCAGCGCCGGCAGGTACGCGGCGGCCAGCAGCAGGAACGGCCAGATCTTCGCGCTCGCGCTGCGCCGCAACCCCAGCGGGCGGCGCACCCCGCTGGCGACGAAGCTCGCCACCGCCGAGCGGCGCGGGCGCAGGGCCCCGGCGAACCGGGAGTACCGGATGTCGTGCAGCACCGCGCGGGGGGCCGCGCCGGGCGTGCTGGTGGGCCCGGTCACCGGACGCTCCCCGCCATCGCGTCGACCACGACGTCCTCCAGGCCGCGCGCGGCCGGGACGAGGCGCTCGATCCCCACCCCGCGCTCGGTGGCCAGGTCCCGCACCGCGTCCAGGGCCGCGTCGGGGCTGGCGCTGAGCCCGATGTCCCCGCCCGGGGTGGGCGCCAGCCGCACGCCCAGCGGCGAGAGGCGGGGTTCCAGCGCCGCCGCGAACGCGCCCGCGTCACCGGAGACCCGCAGTTCCACCGGCCCCGACGGGTCGTGGCCCACGACCACGCCCCGCTGCGCCGCGAGCGTCCCCCTGCGCAGGACGACGACCTCGTCGCAGGTGCGCTCGATGTCGTCGAGCACGTGGGAACTGGCGATGACGCGGATGCCGAGCTCGGTCGACAACCGGCGCACGATGGCCAGCATCTCCTCCCGGCCGGCCGGGTCCAGCCCCGAGGTGGGTTCGTCCAGCAGCACCAGGTCCGGCCCGTGCACGAGGGCCTGGGCGAGTTTCGTGCGCTGCTGCATGCCCAGGGAGTACGTGCCCACCGGGCGGCGGCGCTCCTCCTCCAGGCCCACCGCGAACAGCACCTCGCTGGTGCGGCGCACCGCGTCGCGGCGGCCCAGGCCGCGCAGCCGGGCCAGCGAGACGCACACGTCCTGCGCGGACATGTCGGCCGGCAGGCACGGGTGCTCGGGCATGAAACCCACCCGGCGCCGCAGCTGCGACCGGTCCCGGACGCTGTCCAGGCCGAGCAGCCGCACCGACCCGCGGTCGGGGTTCGTCAGCCCCAGGGCCGTGCGCAGCAGCGTCGACTTGCCCGCCCCGTTCGCCCCGAGCAACCCCGTCGCCGGGGCGTCCAGGGTCATCGTCAGCCCGTCGAGGGCCTGCACCGCGCCGAACCGCTTCCCCACGTCCAGGCACTCCAGTGCCGCTGGTTCATCCACCCGACCATCAGAGCACTCACAGGTGCGCCCTGGATCCCCCCTTCGACGGGCGGGCGGTCAATCCTTCGGGAACCATCACGTCGTGACCACTCCCCGAACCACCGCGGTGGACGTGTGCGTCGTCGGGTCCGGCTCCGGCGGGAAGATGGTCGCCCAGGAACTGGCCCGCGCCGGTCGCCGCGTCGTCCTCGTCGAGCGCGGCCACGTCGGCGGGTACTGCCCCTACCTGGCCTGCGTGCCCGCGAAGTCGCTGCTGCTGTCGGCGCGCTCGGGGTTGTCGTGGGTCGCGGCGCGCGCGGTGCGGGACGAGGCCGCCTCCCACCGCGACGACACCGCGGCCGCCGACGAGCTGGCCGCCGACGGGGTGGAGGTCGTGCGGGGCGCGGCGACGCGCATCGGCCCCGGCCGCGTCGAGCTGGACGGCCGGGTCGTCGAGGCGGCCGCCGTCGTCGTGGGCACCGGCAGCGCCCCCGTCCGGCCGCCGCTGCCCGGGCTCGACGACGCCGCGACCGCCGCGCTGACGTGGACCTCCGAGCAGGCGCTGGCCGCCGACGAGCTGCCGGACCGGCTCGTCGTCCTCGGCGGCGGCCCCGTCGCCGTCGAGCTCGCCCAGGCCTACCGGGGGCTGGGCAGCGAGGTGGCGCTGGTGCAGCGCGGACCGCACCTGCTGTCGGCCGAACCGGCCTGGGTGGGCGGGGTGCTCGCCGCGGCGCTGGCCGCCGACGGCGTCGACGTGCGCACCGGCGACCCCGCGGCCTCGGTGCGCGGCGGGGTGGGCGGCGGGGTGGGCGGCGGGGCGCTGCGGCTGGAGTCCGGGGCGGAACTGCCGTTCGACCGGCTGCTGCTGGCGACCGGCCGCTCCCCCGTGACCGACGGGTTCGGCTTCGCCGCCGACTGGCTCACCGACGCCGGGGCGCTGCGCACCGACGCCCGTTGCCGCGTCGTCGGCGACGACGGGCCGGTGCCGGGGCTGTTCGCCGTCGGCGACGTCACGGGCATCTCCGACTACACGCACACCGCCAACCACCAGGCCCGGACGGTGGTCGGTGAACTCCTCGGCCGGGGCCGGGACGCGGACTACCGCGCCATCCCCCGGGCCGTCTACACCGACCCCACGGTGTTCTCCGTCGGCGCCACCACCGGCGCCCGGTCGGCGCGGTTCGAGGTCGCGCAGGTCGAGCGCGCGGCCCTGGTCGAGCTGTCCCGGCGCAGCCGGGTGACCGGGTCGGTGGAGCTGTTCGCCGACGAGGCCGGGGTGCTGGTCGGGGCGGCCTGCGTCGGCCCCGACGCCGACTCCTGGGGCGCCGAGCTGGCGCTGGCCGTGCGCGCGGGCCTGGACGTGGACCTCCTGCACCACCACGTCCGGGCGTTCCCGACGTGGTCGGAGGCGATCTTCCCGGCGCTGGAGGAGCTGCGGGGGTGAACCCGCAGGGCCGCCGGCCCGCGACGACCCGGTGGGCCGACCTCTCCGGCGCCTCAGGCCCGGCTGCAGTCGGCCGTGACGGGGAGCTGGGAGTCGGCGGGTTCGTCCCACGTCCAGTTCGAGCTCCGGTGCCCCAGCTCGGGGTAGCGGGTGACCCCGGGAGCGGGCAGGGACAGGACGCAGCCGTTGCCGAAGACCACGTCCAGGTCGTACGCCTTCCCCCCGTCCACCTCCTCGACGGCGCACCCGTCGTAGATCGGCTCACCGTCCCGGGGGTCCACCGACAGCTCCAGCGAGCCGCCCGCCGGGATGAGGGGCGCGCCGGCGGACTCGCCCTGGACGTCGCGCCGGTGCGCCTCGCTGCACTGCCACGGCAGGGAGCTGACGTGGTGGGTGAAGCGGAACGTCACCACGTCGGTGTCGGTCCGCCCCTGGTTCCGCAGGGTCACGATGAACCGACCGTCGCCCCGGAGGCGGTAGTCGTCCTCGACGGCTCCCCCTTCGTCCTGCGGCAACCCCGCGGGTTCCCACCGGACATCCGCGAGGACGGGGATGGCGGCGTTGGAGGTGGCCACGTCCCGGGCGGTCTCCGCCGATCGTTCCGCCGCGGTCGCCGAGCGCTCGGAGGCGTCGAGAGCGGCCTGGGCGGTCCGCGCCGAGCTGTGGCTCGCAGCGCCGGACCACAACCCCACGGCCAGCGCCGCGATCGACACGAAGAGCGCCGCCCGTTCCACGACGACCTTCCCCACCCGGTGGAAGGACGTGCGCAGGGTGTTCCCAGCAGGTGCCGGTGGTTCGTCGGTCACGCCGTCACGCTAGGGGGCGGGTCCGACACCCCGGCGCGCGACTGCCCCGGCGGCGCGCGGCCTCAGGCCCCGTAGACGGCGACGACGGGGGCGTGGTCGGAGAACCGCTCGGCGTAGCTGGCCGCGCGGTCGGTCTCGACGGTGCGCAGCCGCCCGGCCAGCCCCGGGGTGACGAGCTGGTAGTCGATGCGCCAGCCGGTGTCGTTGTCGAACGCCTGGCCGCGCCAGCTCCACCACGCGAACGGGCCGTCGACGTCGCCGGCGACCCGGCGCTGGGTGTCGACCCAGCCGAGCTGGTCGAACCAGTGGTCGAAGTGGGCGCGCTCGTCCTCCAGGAACCCGGCCTTGCCGCGGTTGCCCTTCCAGTTCTTGATGTCGCGCTCGGTGTGCCCGACGTTGAGGTCCCCGGCGACGAGCGCCTCGCGCCCGGTCTCGCGGGCGGTCTCGCCGAGCTCGGCGAGCCGGACGTCCATGGCGTCGAGGAACCGGTACTTGTCGTCCTGCTGCGGGCTGCCGACCTCACCGGAGTGCACGTAGGCGCTGACGAACGTCACCGGGCCGATCGCGGTGTCGACGTCGGCCTCGACCCAGCGGCCGGAGGTCTCGAAGTGGGGGTCGTGGGCGAAGCCGATGCGGACGGCGGTGAACTCCGAGCGCGCCGCGATCGCGACGCCGGCGCGGCCCTTCGCGGCGGCCTCGGTGTGGGCGACGTGCGGGTAGCCCGGCAGCGCCTTGCGCAGCTCGGCGTCGGGGGCGCGGACCTCCTGCAGCAGCAGGACGTCGGGGTCGCGGGCGTCCAGCCAGTCCGGCATCCCGCGGCGGACGGCGGCGCGGACGCCGTTCACGTTGACCGTGGCGACGAGGAGTTCCTTCTTCTTCCCAGGCACCCGCGGGACGCTACCCGACCCCGGCGACGGGGCCGGGCAGCGCTCCGGGTCAGCGCAGGCCGGTGGCCCGTTCGGCCGACTCGACGACGTTCGTCAGCAGCAGCGCGCGGGTCATCGGGCCGACCCCGCCGGGGTTGGGGGCCACGAACCCGGCGACCTCGGCGACGTCGAGGGCGACGTCCCCGGTGAGCTTCGACTTCCCCGTCGCGGGGTCCACGACCCGCGAGACGCCGACGTCGAGCACCGCGGCACCCGGCTTCACGTTCTCCCGGGTCACCAGGCCCGGCACCCCGGCGGCGGCGACGATGACGTCGGCCCGCTTGAGGTGCTGGTCCAGGTCGCGGGTCCCGGTGTGGCACAGGGTGACCGTGGCGTTGGGGTGGCGACGGGTCAGCAGCAGCCCGATGGGCCGCCCGACCGTGACGCCGCGCCCGACGACGACGACCTCGGCCCCGTCCAGGGGCACGTCGTGGCGCAGCAGCAGGTCGATGACCCCGCGCGGGGTGCACGGCAGCGGGGAGGTGATCTCCTCGCGCACGCGCAGGACCAGGCGGCCCAGGTTCGTCGGGTGCAGCCCGTCGGCGTCCTTGTCCGGGTCCACCATCTCCAGGACCCGGTTGGCGTCGATCCCGGCCGGCAGCGGCAGCTGGACGATGAACCCCGTGCAGTCGGGGTTCGCGTTCAGCTGCGCGATCTCGGACTCGATCTCGCCCTGGGTCGCGTTCGCGGGCAGCTCGACCTGGATCGAGGCGATCCCGACCTCGGCGCAGTCGCGGTGCTTGCCGCGCACGTAGCTGGCCGAGCCGGGGTCGTCACCGACGAGGACGGTGCCCAGCCCGGGGACGACGCCGTGCTCGCGCAGCGTCGCGACGCGCTCGGCGAGGTCGGCCTTGACGGCGGCCGCGGCCGCCTTGCCGTCGAGGACGACCGCGCTCACAGGACGCCCTGGTTCGAGGGGTACAGCGGGAACTCGGCCGTGAGCTTGGCGACGCGGGCGCGCAGCGCGTCGGCGTCGAAGTCCGGCTTGAGCGCCTGCGCGATGACGTCGGCGACCTCGGTGAACTCGGCCGCGCCGAACCCGCGGGTGGCCAGCGCCGGGGTGCCGATGCGCAGGCCGGAGGTGACCATCGGCGGGCGCGGGTCGAAGGGGACGGCGTTGCGGTTGACGGTGATGCCGACCTCGTGGAGGCGGTCCTCGGCCTGCTGGCCGTCGAGCTTGCTGTCGCGCAGGTCGACGAGCACGAGGTGGACGTCGGTGCCGCCGGTGAGGACGGACACGCCGGCCTCGGCGACGTCGGGGGCGGTGAGGCGCTCGGCGACGATCTGCGCGCCCTCGAGGGTGCGGCGCTGGCGCTCGGCGAACTCGGGCGAGCCGGCGACCTTGAAGGCCACGGCCTTGGCGGCGATGACGTGCATGAGCGGGCCGCCCTGCTGGCCCGGGAACACCGCGGAGTCGATCTTCTTGGCGTACTCGCCCCGGGTGAGGATCAGGCCCGAGCGCGGCCCGGCCAGCGTCTTGTGGACGGTGGAGGTCACGACGTCGGCGTGCGGGACGGGGCTGGGGTGCAGCCCGGCGGCGACGAGACCGGCGAAGTGGGCCATGTCGACCATGAGGTACGCGCCGACCTCGTCGGCGATGGACCGGAAGGCGGCGAAGTCGAGGTGGCGCGGGTACGCCGACCAGCCGGCGATGATCAGCTTCGGGCGGGCCTCGAGCGCGGTGGCGCGCACGACGTCCATGTCGACGCGGAAGGTCTGCGGGTCCACGCCGTAGGCGGAGACGTCGTACATGCGCCCGGAGAAGTTGATCTTCATGCCGTGCGTGAGGTGGCCGCCGTGGGCCAGCTCCAGGCCCAGGATGCCGTCGCCGCCGCGGATGAGGGCGTGCATGGCGGCCGCGTTGGCGGTGGCGCCGGAGTGCGGCTGGACGTTGGCGTGCTCGGCGCCGAACAGCTCCTTGACGCGGGTGCGGGCCAGCTCCTCGGCCACGTCGACGTGCTCGCAGCCGCCGTAGTAGCGCTTGCCGGGGTACCCCTCGGCGTACTTGTTGGTCAGGACCGAGCCCTGCGCCTCGAGCACGGACCGCGGCGCGAAGTTCTCGCTGGCGATCATCTCGAGGGTGTCGCGCTGCCGGCCGAGCTCGGCGTCGAGGACGGCGGCGATCTCGGGGTCGACCTCGGACAGGGGGCGGTCGGTCACACCGGTGGTGGTGGGCTGGACGTCGGTCACGTTCGCTCCTCGTACGGCGGGCGGTGGTGGCGACGCGGAGCCCAGGCGGACGACCCCGTGAACGGCGGGACCCGCACGGGTCCCGTTGCCGCTCCCCGGTGGTGACCCACCTCGACGCCAGTCGCGGCCCGGCCAGGTTAGCCCAGGACGCCTCGCCCGGGCCACGCGCTACCGGGCGATCGCGGCGTCCAGGACGGTCCGCATCTTGGCCGCGGTCTCGGCGACCTCGGCGTCGGGGTCGGACCCCTCGACGATCCCGGCGCCGGCGAAGATCCGCAGGGTGCGCCCGCGCACCTCCGCGCAGCGGACGGCGACCACCCACTCCCCGTCGCCGTGGACGTCCTGCCAGCCGACGGCCCCGGCGTAGCAGCCCCGGTCCATGCCCTCGACCTCGTCGATGACCTTCAGCGCGGCCGCCCGCGGCGACCCGCCGACGGCCGGGGTCGGGTGCAGCGCGGCGACCAGGTCGACCGACGTCGTGCCGGTGTCGTTGAGCAGCGCGGTGATCCGGGTCGCCAGGTGCCAGACGGCGGGGGTGGCGACGAGCTCGGGCTCGGGGGCGGTGATGGTGCGGCACAGCGGCGAGAGGGCCTCGACCACGGCGTCGACGACGAACGCGTGCTCGCGCCGGTCCTTGTCGGAGGTCATCAGCGCGTCGGCGCGGCGCATGTCCTCCTCCGGCTCGGGCGAGCGCGGGATGGACCCGGCCAGCGGGCGCAGCAGGACGCTGGGGCCGCGCCGGCGCAGCAGCAGCTCCGGGCTGGCGCCCACGAGCCAGCGGGCCTGCGGGTCGGCCGGGTCATCGAGCGGGACGGCGAGCGCGGTGGCGCCGGGGTTGCGGCCGACGAGCTCGGCGACGAGGTCGGGCACCGACCAGTCGTCGAGGGCCTCCAGCTCCAGGGTGCGGGCCAGGACGACCTTGGAGACGTCACCCGAACGGATGCGCCCCAGCGCGGTGCGGACGGCGTCGGCGTACCCGCCGGGGGCGGGCACGGGCCGGCTGCGGGCGACGGTGACCTGCCCGCGGGCGCCGACGAGCGGCAGCGGGAGGGGGCCGGGGCTGATCTCGCCGGTCCCCAGGCGCAGGGCGCCGGGCCGGGTGAGGTCGAAGGGCACCGCCCCGGCGGCGATCAGGCCGCGGGGCGCGCCGTCGAGGGCGGCGGTGGTGCGGCGCAGCTGCTCGATCCCGGACCCGCCGGGGACCAGGGGGCGCGGCCCGGTCTGGACGAGGGTGGACTTCTCTCCGGAGAAGACGGTGGCTCCGCCACGCACGGCGAGCCCTACCGCCTCGGGTTCTGACACGCCGCCAGCCTAGGCTTGATGCCGTGAGCACGCGCCCGAGGGTCCTGACCCTGTCCTGCCCCGACCGTCCCGGCATCGTCCACGCGGTGACCGGCGCCCTCGTCGCCCTCGACGCGAACATCACCGAGAGCCAGCAGTACGGGGACCCGGACTCGGGGCTGTTCACCATGCGGGTCGCCTTCGACGCCACGGCGAGCGAGGAGGCGCTGCGGGCGAACCTGGAGGTCGTGGCGCAGCGCTTCGACCTGGACTGGAAGCTGTCGGCGGCCGACGAGCCGGTGCCGACGCTGGTGATGTGCTCCAAGCAGGGGCACTGCCTGAACGACCTGCTGTTCCGGCACCGCGCGGGTCACCTGCCGGTGGACGTCCGGGTGGTCGTCTCGAACCACACCGACCTGCGGCCGCTGGCGGAGTTCTACGGCGTCCCGTTCGTCCACGTGCCGGTCGTGACGGGCGACGCGGCGTCGAAGGCCGCCGCGGAGGCCCGGCTGCTGGAGCTGGTCGCCGAGCACGGCGCGGAGCTGGTGGTGCTGGCGCGGTACATGCAGGTCCTGTCGGACGACCTGTGCCGCAGCCTGTCCGGTCGCGCCATCAACATCCACCACTCGTTCCTGCCCAGCTTCAAGGGCGCCCGCCCGTACCACCAGGCGCACGCGCGGGGCGTCAAGATCATCGGGGCGACGGCGCACTACGTGACGGCCGACCTGGACGAGGGCCCGATCATCGAGCAGGAGATCGAGCGGGTGGACCACCGCGCGACGCCGGCCGAGCTGGTGCGGCTGGGCCAGGACGTGGAGGCGCGGACGCTGGCGCGGGCGGTGCGCTGGCACGCCGAGCAGCGGGTGCTGCTCGACGGGAACCGCACCGTCGTCTTCCGCTGAGCCGGTCCCCCGGTCAGCGGCGGCCCCCGAACCGGAAGGGGATCGGGATGGGGCCGATGCAGCAGACCCCGCTGGTCTGCGCGGGCAGCAGCAGCGCGACGGCGCGGTAGCAGGCCAGGAAGCGCAGCGCGCCGGCCGGGACGGCGCGCACCACCCCGCGGCGCGCGACCTGCTCGCGGACGGCCTGCGAGCAGGAGTCCCCGCCGTGGGCGAGGCGGTGGGCGCAGGAGTACCCCTTGCGCGGGGAGACCGACCGCTGGTACCAGCCGATGGCGGCGTCGACGGCCCGGCGGGGTGCGTGCTGCGCTCTCATGCCCTCACGCTAGGTGCGGACCCGCCGTGGCGCGCGTCACAACCAGCCGCGGCGCTTGAAGATGACGAACAGCGTGACGCTCAGCCCGAGCATCAGCAGCAGCGCCAGCGGGTACCCCAGGGTCCAGTCCAGCTCCGGCATGTGCGTGAAGTTCATGCCGTAGATGCCCCCGACCAGGCTGGGCGCGAACAGGATCGCCGCCCAGGAGGAGATCTTCTTGACCTCCTCGCTCTGGGCGAAGCTCGCCTCCGTCAGCGCGCGCATCTCCTCGTTCTGGCGCTGGCCGACGAGGGTCGCGTTCACGGTGAGGATGTCGCGCAGCTGGCTGCGGTAGTTCTCGATGCGCTCGATCGCGACGGTGACGTGGTCGGCGACGTCGCGCAGGTACCGCTGGAGCTCCTCGTCCACCCGGTACTTCTGGAAACCGCCGGTGAGGCCGTTGAGGATCGCGGTCAGCGGGGTCACCGCCCGCTGGAAGTCGCTGACCTCCTGGGACAGCTCGTAGATGCGCCGGGAGACCGCGGGGTCCCCGGTGAACACCTGGGTCTCGATCTCGTCGATGTCGTTCTCCAGGCCCCGCAGGACCGGCCCGTACCCGTCGACCACCGCGTCGAGGATGGCGTAGAGGATTGCCTCGGTCCCCAGGCCCAGCAGCTCGGGGTCGGCCTCCAGCCGCTTGCGCACCTGCGCCAGGCTGGGCGACTCCGCGTGCCGGACGGTCAGCAGGAAGTCGCGGCCGATGAACAGGTGCAGCTCGCCGAACTCCACCTCCTCGGCCTCGTCGTCGTAGCGGGCCGCGCGCAGCACCACGAACAGCGTCGAGCCGTACCGTTCGAGCTTGGGGCGCTGGTGGGCCAGGACGGCGTCCTCGACGGCCAGCTCGTGCAGCCCGAACTCGGCGGCCAGCGCGTTCAGCTCCTCCTCCGCCGGGCGGTACAGCCCCATCCACGCGACGCGGCCCTCGGCCTCGCGCAGCGCCCGCACGGTGCTCACGAGGTCGGTGGGCGAGACGACGCGGTGCCCGTTCTCGTAGACGCCGGAGTCGACGAGGCTGCTGCCGCGGGCCATCGGCGCCGACGGGATCGCGCCGTCGCGGGCGAGGTTGCGGGAGGGGACCATGCCCCGCCGTCCCATCGACGGCAACGGCAGACGGCGGCGGGGCACGGTGGACCTCCCTGGGCTCTCGGGGTGCGACAGCCCAGTGTCGCGCGCGCCCGCCCCGGCGGTGACCCCGGTGAGCGGATCGACCCGTCCGGCCCCACGCTGGGCGGGCAGGACCGACGGACCGACGGACGAGGACAGCAGGTGGGGACGGCATGAGGTACCGGGACGACGCGAGCCTGGACCCCGGCGGCGTGCAGGACCGCCGCGGCGGTGGAGGGGGGCGCGCGGTCGCCCTCGGCGGCGGGGGGCTGGGGATCGTGGGGGTCCTGGTGCTCGTGCTGCTCCAGGTCCTCGGCGGTGGCGGCGCGGACCCCGGGGCGCAGCGGGCCGGGTCCGTCCTGGACGGCCTCGGTCCCGGCCAGGTCGTCGACGACTCCCAGCTGGCCGCGTCCTGCCGCACCGGGGCCGACGCGAACGCGCGCCGCGAGTGCGCGGTCGTCGCCGACATCGAGTCCATCCAGGACTACTGGGGCGGGGTGCTGGGCTCGGCGTACGTCCCCACCTCGACGGTGTACTTCTCGGGGGGCACGCAGACCGGTTGCGGCGCAGCCTCCTCGGGGACCGGCCCGTTCTACTGCCCGGCCGACGAGCTGGTGTACCTGGACCTGTCGTTCTTCGACGACCTGACGTCGCGGTTCGGCGCGCAGGGCGGGACGTTCGTCGACGCCTACGTCGTGGCCCACGAGTACGGCCACCACGTGCAGCACCTGCTGGGCACGGCCGGCCGGGTGCAGGCCGGGGTGACCGGGCCCGACAGCGGCAGCGTGCGGCTGGAGCTGCAGGCCGACTGCTACGCGGGCGCCTGGGCCAACCACGCCACGACGGTCCCCGACGACTCCGGCGCGCCGCTGATCGAGGAGCTGACGCAGGACGACGTGGCGCGGGCCCTGGACGCGGCCGGGCGCATCGGGGACGACTTCATCCAGTCCGAGCTCGGCGGGGGCCCGGTCGACGAGAGCGCGTTCTCGCACGGCTCGTCGGAGCAGCGTCAGCGCTGGTTCACCACGGGCCTGCGCACGGGCGACCCGGCGCAGTGCGACACGTTCGCGGTGCAGGACCTGTAGGACGGCCGACGGCCCCGCACCGGTCGGTGCGGGGCCGTCGGGGCGTCCGGGCCGTCAGGCCAGGCGCGCGGCGAGGTTCTCGTCGAGCGAGCCGAGGAACTCCTCGGTCGTCTGCCACGCCTGCTCCGGGCCCACGAGCAGGGCGAGGTCCTTGGTCATCTTGCCGCTCTCGACGGTCTTGATGACGACGTCCTCGAGGGTCTCGGAGAAGCCGATGAGCTCGGGGGTGGAGTCCAGCTTGCCGCGGTGCGCCAGGCCCCGGGTCCAGGCGTAGATCGACGCGATCGGGTTCGTCGACGTCGGCTTGCCCTGCTGGTGCTGGCGGTAGTGGCGGGTCACGGTGCCGTGCGCGGCCTCGGCCTCCACGACGGAGCCGTCCGGGGTGGACAGCACCGAGGTCATGAGGCCGAGCGAGCCGAAGCCCTGCGCGACGGTGTCGGACTGCACGTCGCCGTCGTAGTTCTTGCAGGCCCAGACGTAGCCGCCCTCCCACTTCAGGGACGCGGCGACCATGTCGTCGATGAGGCGGTGCTCGTAGGTGATCCCGGCCTCGGCGAACTTGTCCTTGAACTCGGTCTGGAAGACCTCCTCGAAGATGTCCTTGAAGCGGCCGTCGTAGGCCTTCAGGATCGTGTTCTTCGTGGACAGGTAGACCGGGTACTTGCGGGCCAGGCCGTAGTTCAGCGACGCGCGGGCGAAGTCGACGATGGAGCTGTCGAGGTTGTACATCGACAGCGAGACGCCGGCGCCGGGGGCCTGGAAGACCTCGTGCTCGATGGGCTCCCCGCCGTCCTTGGGCGTGAAGGTCACCGTCAGGGTGCCCTCACCGGGGAACTTGAAGTCGGTGGCGCGGTACTGGTCGCCGAAGGCGTGGCGGCCGACGATGATCGGCTTGGTCCAGCCCGGCACCAGGCGCGGGATGTTGGAGATGATGATCGGCTCGCGGAAGATGACGCCGCCGAGGATGTTGCGGATCGTCCCGTTCGGGGACCGCCACATCTTCTTCAGGCCGAACTCCTCGACCCGGGCCTCGTCGGGCGTGATGGTGGCGCACTTGACGCCCACGCCGGCCCGCTGGATCGCGTGCGCGGCGTCGATCGTCACCTGGTCGTCGGTGGCGTCGCGGTGCTCGACGCCGAGGTCGTAGTACTCCAGGTCGACATCGAGGTAGGGGTGGATCAGGCGGTCCTTGATGAACTGCCAGATGATCCTGGTCATCTCGTCGCCGTCGAGCTCGACGACCGGACCCTGGACCTTGATCTTGGCCACTGTGCTGTCTCCTCCGACTCACGGGGCTTTCTCTCGACGTCAAGCTACCGCCCGCGCCACCCCCAGCCTTCACCGCGGGGTCCGTCTTGTCACGTACGCTGCGGCTCCGTGAGCAGTCTCGAGACCCCAGCAGAGCTCGATCCGCGGACCACGGCCGGTCAGCTCGCGGGACTGCACGCCCGCACCGACGCCGCCGTCCGCGCCGCCGACGAGCGCGCGGCCGCCAAGCAGCACCCCCGCGGCAAGAAGACCGCCCGCGAGCGCATCGCGGCGCTGGTGGACGAGGACTCCTTCGTCGAGCGCGGCGGCCTCGTGCGCAGCCGCGCGACGGCCTTCGGGATGGCCGCCAAGCACGTCGACGGCGACGGGGTGGTCACCGGCTACGCGACGGTCGACGGCCGGCCGGTGTGCGTGTACGCGCAGGACTTCACCGCGTTCGGCGGGTCCCTGGGCGAGGAGCACGGCGCCAAGATCGTCGAGCTGCAGGACTTCGCCGCCCGCACCGGCTGCCCGGTGATCGGCATCAACGACGGCGGCGGGGCCCGCATCCAGGAGGGCGTCGCCTCGCTGGTGCAGTACGCGCGGATCTTCCGCCGCAACGTGCACGCCTCGGGCGTGGTGCCGCAGGTCTCCCTCATCCTGGGGCCCTCGGCCGGGGGCGCGGTCTACTCCCCCGCGCTGACCGACATCACCGTGATGGCCGACGAGACGTCGCACATGTTCGTCACGGGCCCGGACGTCATCCGGACCGTGACCGGTGAGGACGTCGGGTTCGAGGAGCTGGGCGGCGGGCGCACGCACGCCACCCGCTCCGGGGTCGCCCACCACCTGGCCGACACCGAGGACGACGCGATCGCCTACGTGCGCGAGCTGCTGTCGTACCTGCCCTCGAACAACCTGTCCGAGGCGCCGCTGCTGCCGCCGGAGCACCCGCGCGACCTCGTCGTCGACGAGGACGACCTGGTGCTGGACACCATCGTCCCGGACTCCCCGAACCAGCCGTACGACATGACGGCCGTGATCGCCGCCGTCGTGGACGACGAGGAGTTCCTGCAGGTCCACGAGCTGTTCGCGCCCAACGTCCTGACGGGTTTCGCGCGGGTCGAGGGCCGGCCGGTGGGGATCGTCGCGAACCAGCCGCTGCAGCTGGCCGGGACCCTGGACATCGACGCCTCGGAGAAGGCGGCGCGGTTCGTGCGGCTGTGCGACGCGTTCAACGTCCCCGTCCTGACGTTCGTCGACGTGCCCGGGTTCCTGCCCGGCACCGACCAGGAGTGGAACGGCATCATCCGCCGCGGCGCGAAGCTGCTGTACGCCTACGCCGAGGCGACCGTGCCGCTGATCACCGTCATCACCCGCAAGGCGTACGGCGGGGCGTACATCGTCATGGGGTCCAAGGAGATGGGCGCCGACGTGTGCCTGGCCTGGCCCAGCGCGCAGATCGCGGTCATGGGTGCTCAGGGCGCGGTGAACATCCTGCAGCGCAACGTGCTCAAGGAGACCGCGGAGGCCGGCGGGGACGTCGACGCCAAGCGCCGCGAGCTCGTCGACGACTACGAGCTGCAGCTGGCGAACCCGTACGTGGCGGCCGAGCGCGGTTTCGTCGACGCGGTCGTCGCCCCCAGCGAGACCCGCGTGCAGGTCGTCCGGGCGCTGCGCGCGCTGAGCAGCAAGCGGGCGACCCTGCCGGCGAAGAAGCACGGGAACATCCCGCTGTGAACGAGGAGGAGCCGGTGGACGTCGCCGAACTGCTGGGGACGCTGCGCATCGAGCGCGGCAACCCCGAACCGGAGGAGCTCGCGGCCCTGACGGTGGTCCTGACCTCCCGGCTGCGCCGGCCCGCGGCCGTGGAGGTCGTCCCGGCCCCGCGCTCGCGGTGGGCCGACCCCCGCCACGTGCTGGGCCTGCCGCCGGCACCGGGGCGGGGCTCCTGGCGCGCGAGCGCCCTGCCGCGCTGACCCGCGCACCCGCCCGCGCCGTAAGCTCGCCACGTGACGTTCGACGCAGGTGACGTCCGGTGACGGAACGGCTCCCCGGGTCGGTGCGCGTGGTCCACGCCGCCGACGTGCACCTCGACTCCCCGCTGCGCGGGCTGCGCCGGCTGGGCGACGACGCCGTCGCCGACACCCTGCGCGCGGCCACCCGCGGCGCGCTCGAGGCCCTGGTCGCGCTGTGCGAGGACCAGCGCGCCGACGCGCTGCTGCTGGCGGGGGACCTGTACGACGGGACGTGGCACGACTACGCCACCGGCCGGTTCTTCACCCGGCAGGTGCAGCGGCTGGCCGACTCGGGGATCAAGGTCTTCGTCGTGTCGGGCAACCACGACGCGGAGAGCCAGATCACCCACTCCCTCACCCTGCCGCCCAACGTGCACCGGTTCGGCGTGGACTCCCCCGGCACGGTCGTGGAGGAGCACCTGGGCCTGGCCGTGCACGGGCAGGGGTACCGCACCCGGGCGGTGTCCTCGAACCTGGCCGCGGGCTACCCCCGCGAGGTGCCGGGCGTGGTCAACGTCGGCCTGCTGCACGCCACCGTCGACGGCAGCCGCAGCGGCGGCGAGCACGAGCGGTACGCGCCCTGCTCGGTCGCCGACCTGACCGCGCTGGGCTACGAGTACGTCGCCCTCGGGCACGTGCACGCGCGCGAGGTGCTGGCCACCGGCCGCACCACCGTCGCCTACTCGGGCAACCTCCAGGGCCGGCACCCCCGCGAGACCGGGGCCAAGGGCGCCTACGTCGTGGACCTGGTGCCCGGTGAGCCGGCGGCCCTGACCTTCCACGCCCTGGACGTGGCCCGCTGGGAGTCGCTGGAGGTCGACGTCACCGGCGCCGCCGACGTCGCCGACGTCGTGGGGGTGCTGCGCGATCGGCTGCTGGAGGCGCGCCGCGACGCCGGGGACCGTCCCCTGGTGGTCCGGCTGGCGCTGGACGGCCCGACGGCCGCGGCGGCCGACCTCGCCGACGCCGAGCGCCTGCGCCAGGAGGCCGAGCAGGTCGCCGAGACCGCCGGGGTCGTCCTGGAGAAGGTGGAGTCGCGCGCGCGGCTCCCGCGCGCGGGCGGCGCCGACGACCCCGAGCTGGTCGCGGCGGTCCGGGCGGCCGCCGACGCCCTCGCGCAGGACCCGGCGCTGACCCAGCTGGTGCGGGGCGTGCGCGGGGACGTCGGGCGGTTGCTGTCCGACGCCGGTCTGCTCGACCTCGGCGACCCCCGGGCGCTGTCCGCGCTCGCCCGGCGGGCCGCGCAGGACCTCTCGACCCGGCTGGAGGGACGCTGATGCTGCGCAGGGTGACGCTGGCGCCCTACGGCGCGTTCGAGTCCGCCGCGATCGAGCTCGGCGACGGCCTCACGGTCGTGGTGGGCGCCAACGAGTCCGGCAAGTCGACCCTGCTGGGCGCCGTCGCGGACCTGCTGTGGGGCTTCGAGAAGAGCCCCCGCTACGCCTTCGTCCACGCCCGGGCCCGGCTGCGGGTGGGCGCCCGCTGGGGGTCCGGCGACGACGGCGGGGGCCGCGACCTGGTCCGGTCCTCGCGGGGCCTGCTGGAGGACGACGAGCCGGTCGCCGCGCCGTGGGCCGAGGACGGGTGGGACCGCCGGGCGTGGACGAGCCGGCTGGGCCTGGACCACGAGCGGCTGCGCGACGGCGGGCGGCAGGTGCTGCGCGGCGGCGGCGACCTGGCCGGCCTGGTCTTCAGCGCCCACCACGGCAGCGGCGCGCAGGAGCTGCTGGCCGCCCTGGAGGCCGAGGCGGAGCGGCTGTGGCGCCCGCGGGGCCGGTCGGCGGTCAAGGACGGCGTCGCCCTCGTCCAGCAGCTGGACGAGCAGCTGGAGGGCACCGCGACCCGCGCCGGGCAGGTGGAGGCGGCCCGCGCCGCCGCCGAGGCCGCGCGCGCGGACGCCGACCGCGCGCAGGCGCGGCTGCGCAGCGTGCGCGCCGGGCGCGAGGAGGCGGCGCGACGGCTGCGGCTGGCTCCCCGCGTGCGGGCGCTGCTGCGCACCCGCGAGCAGGTCGCGACGGCGACCGCGGACCTCGTCGCGGCCGGCGGGGCCCTCACCGCGGCCGACGTGAGCGCCCACGACGAGGCGGCCGCCGAGCTGGCCCGGGCCGGGGCCGCCCTGGCCGACCTGGCCGACCGGGCCCGGGCCCTGGCCGAGGAGCGCACCCGCTGCACGGTCGAGGAGGACGTCCTGGCCGCGGGCGCCGAGGTCGACGCGCTGCTGGAGGCGCGCCAGGCCCGCGCGGAGGACACCGCCGAGGCCGTGCGGGCCCGTGCGAGCGCCGAGGACGCGCTGCACACCGCCCGGCAGGCGCTGCAGACCTTGGAGCCGGTGCCCGACGGGCCGGTCGCCGACGTCGTGCCCGCGCTCACCGCCCGGCTGCAGGTCCCCGCCGACCGGGCCGCCGACCTGTCGCAGCTGGCCGACGCCCACACCGCGGCGGCGGCCGACGCGGCCCGCTCGGCGGCCGAGCTCGACCGGGCCCGGGAGGCCGCCGCGGGGCGCGACCCGCTGCGGGAGGTCGCCGACGAGGACGTCGCCGCCCTGCGGGCCGTGGTGGCCGCCGCCGACCGGGACGGCTCGGCGGCCCGGGAACGGCGCGCGGCGCTGGCCGCGCGCGACGAGCGGCGGGCCGCGGCGCGCGCCGAGGCCGTGGCGGCCGGGGCCACCGACCCCGGCGCGGCGGCCGGCGCCCCGCCCTCCCTCGACCCCGGCACGGTCCGGGCCGTGCACGCGACCCTGGCCGCGGCCGAGGAGGAGCGGGCGCGCGCCGAGGCCGAGCACGAGCGCTGCGCGGCGGCGGCGCGGGCGGTGGCGGACGAGCTCGCCGACGCCGAGCGCGGCGTCGGCGGCGCGGACGAGGAGGCGCTGCGGGTGACCCGCGCGGCCCGCGACGCGCTGCTGGAGCCGCTGCGCGCCGGCGCGCCGGTCGACGGGCCCGCGCTGCTGGACGCGGTGGCCCGCGCCGACGCGGCCGCCGACGCGCTGCTGGACCACGCCGAGGCGGCGGCGCGGTTGCGGGAGCTGCGCCGCGGCGCCGACCGGGCCGCCGCGGCGGCCGCGGCCGCCGCCGCGCAGGCGCGGGCCGCGCACGAGGACGCCGACCGGGCGCGCGCGGCGTACGCGGCGTCGTTCACCGCCGTCGGCCTGCGGGTCCCCGACGGCGACCCGGCGCAGGTGCTGGGGGCCCTGGACCGGCTGGGCGCCGAGAGCGCCGCGGCCGACGCCTGGGAGCAGCGGGCGCAGGAGCTGGGGACCGAGGTCCGGGCCCAGCTCGACGCCCTCGCCGCGGTGCTCGCCCGCTGCGGCGAACCCGCCGGCGGGCCGGCCGGCACCGACGTGCAGGCCGGGCTCGACGTGGCGCTGGAGACCGCGCGCGCGGTGATCGCCGCGGCCGAGGCCGCGTCGGTGCAGCGGGCCCTGGACGCCGACCGCGACCGCGCCGCGCAGGTCGCCGCGCAGCGGCACGAGCGGCACCTGCAGGACGCCGAGCGGGCCGAGCGGGCCTTCCGGGCCGCAGCCGGGGCGGCCGGGTTGCCGGCCGACCTGGGACCGGCGGGGTGGACCGCGCGGGCCCGGGTGCTCGAGACCGCCGCCGAAGCCGTCGCCGCCGCCCGGCGCGACCAGGACCGGGCCCGGGCCCGGGAGGAACGGGTGGCCGCCTTCGCCGCCGAGGTGGTCGCGCTGGCCGCGCGCCTGGGCACCCCGTGCGGCGCGGGGCGCCCGGAGCAGGTGGAGGTGGCCCTGACGACGCTGGCGGACCGGTTGCGCCGCAGCCGGGCCGACGAGCGCACCGCCGCGGAGCTGGAGCGGCGGGCGCAGGAGGTCGCGGCGTCCACCGCGACCGAACGGGCCCGGCGGGAGCGGGCGCAGGAGCGGCTGACCGCCCTGCTGGCCGGGGGCGAGGACCTCCCCGCGCTCGCCGCGCGCGCCCGCGGCAGCCGCGAGCTGCTGGACCTGCGGGACGCCGAGCGCGCCGAGACCGCCGACCTGGCGGCGGAGGTGGGCACCGTCGAGGACCTCGCGCGGCTGGTCGGGGAGGTCGGCGCGCGCACCGACGCCGACCTGCGCACCGACGACGAGGAGGCGGCGCTCGCGGACGAGCAGGCCCACGAGGTGTGGGCGCGGGCCCGTCAGGACGTCACCCGGGCCGAGGTGGAGCTGGAGCGGCTGACCGGGGGCGCCGACGCCAACGTGCTGGCCGCCCGGCGCGCCGAGGCGCTGGCCGGGTTGCAGGCCGACACCGAGCGCTACGTCGTGGTGGACCTGCAGCGCACCGTGCTGCGCCGCCAGCTGGAGGAGTTCTCCGCCACCCGCGCCAACCCGCTGCTCGCCGAGGCCGGTGAGGTGCTGACGCTGCTGACCGGGGGGCGCTGGACCGGTCTGGTGGCCCTCGACGACGGCGGGGTCCGGCGGCTGGCGGTCCGCCGGGCGGACGGGGAGCTGCTGGAGGGGGCCGACGCGCTGAGCGAGGGCACCGCCGACCAGGTCTTCCTGGCGCTGCGGCTGGCGGCGGTGACCGCCCAGCACCGCGCGCTCGTGGCGTCGGGGCAGGGCCCGCTGCCGGTGGTCCTGGACGACGTGCTGATGACCTTCGACGAGGTCCGCACGCGGGCGGCGCTGTCGGCGCTGGCCGAGATCGCCCGCGACGTGCAGGTGGTGCTGCTGACCCACCACGCCGACGTGGCCGGGCAGGCCGCGGACCTGGCCGCCGCGGGGGCGGCGGTGACCGTGACGCGGCTGCCCGCCCCGGGGGCGGTGCCGGCCGCCGCGGCGCCCGCGCCGGGCCCGGACCGGCGGGCGCGCCCGGGGGTCGACCCGCAGCTGGTGCGGGCGTGGGCGCGGGACCAGGGGCGGGCCGTCGCCGACCGCGGCCGGGTGAGCGAGCAGCTGGTCCGGGACTACCTCGCCGCGCACGACCTGGGCGAGACCGGCTGAGGCCGGCCGGCCGGGGCCGGGTGGGGGTGGGTCAGAACCCCTGCAGCTGCAGGAGCATCCACGGGCTGAACGGCGAGGGGTCGGCCGCGACCTCGGCCCGCAGCTCGTCCAGCCCGACCCAGCGGTAGGCGTCCACCTCGTCGGGGTCCAGGGCCAGCTCACCGGCCAGGCGCGCGGTGAACACCGGGCAGACCTCGTTCTCGACCGTCCCGTCGTCCATGACGGCGCGGTAGCGGAACGTCGGCAGCAGCGGCGCGACGTCCACGACCTGCGCGCCCAGTTCCTGCACCGAGCGCCGCACGACCGCGTCGGCCGGTTCCTCCCCCGGACCGGGGTGCCCGCAGAACGAGTTCGTCCACACCCCCGGCCAGGTGCGCTTCGACGCGGCCCGGCGGGTCAGCAGCGTCCGCCCCCGCTCGTCGAGGATCCAGCAGGAGAACGCCAGGTGCAGGGGGGTGCTGGTGTGGTGCACGTCGGCTTTCGGCGCGGTCCCGCACGGGGTCCCGTCGTCGGTCAGGAGCACGACGAGTTCCACGGTCGGGTCGGCAGGCGCGAGGGTCACCCCCAGAAGGTAAGCGGTCCCCGGAGCGGTCGCGCGCGAGGAACGCCGACACGCCGTCGGCGACACCCCGCGCCGCGGTGATCCGGGCCCGGGGGCGCCGGGGCGGGCCCGCGCCCGGCGCCCCCCGGTCTCACGGGTGGACGATGATCTTGACCGCGGTGTCCTTGTGCTCCACGAGGGTGGTGAAACCCTGCTCGACGAGGTCGTCCAGCGCGATGCGGCCGGTGATGAACGGCGCGAGGTCGATCCGGCCCGAGCGGACCAGCTCGATCGTCTCGGGGTGGTCGCGGCGGTAGCCGATGATGCCCCGCAGGTCGATCTCCTTGTTGACGAGCTTGGTCATGTCGACGGTGGCCGGGTGGCCCCAGATCGACACGTTCACCACGACCGAGACGGGTTTGACGACGTCCAGGCACAGGTCCAGGACGGGGTCCACCCCGGCGCACTCGAACGCGGTGTCGGCGCCCACGCCCCCGGTGAGTTCCAGGACGCGGGCCTTCACGTCGTCGCGCGAGGGGTCGAGGACGTGGTCGGCGACACCGGTGGACAGCGCCTTCTCCTTGCGGGCCCGCGTGAGCTCGACCAGGACGGTGGTGACCCCCAGGCCCTTGAGCACGGCGGCCACGAGCAGGCCGATGGGGCCCGCGCCGCCGACGACGGCGACGTCACCGGCCTGCGCGCCGCTGCGGGCGACGGCGTGGTGGGCGACGGAGAGCGGTTCGATGAGCGCGGCCTGGTCGAGGGGGACGTCACCGACGGCGTGGACCCACCGCGCGTCCACGACCACCTTCTCGGCCAGGCCGCCGCCACCGCCGGCCAGGCCGATGAAACCCATGTCGACGCAGACGTTGTAGTTCCCCGCGCGGCACGGGGCGCACCGGCCGCAGACGAAGAACGGCTCGACGACGACGGCGTCGCCGACGGAGAACCCCTCGACCCCCTCACCGATCTCGGAGACCGTGCCCGAGAACTCGTGGCCGAGGGTGACCGGCGGTTCCTCACCGGTCAGCGGGTGGGGGTGCCCGGGGTGCGGCACGAAGATCGGGCCCTCGAGGTACTCGTGCAGGTCGGTCCCGCAGATGCCGCTCCAGGCGACGTCGATCTTCACCGTCCCCGGGCGCACCCCGGGTTCGGGGACGTCCTCGACGCGGATGTCCTTCCGCCCGTGGAAACGTGCTGCCTTCATGGCTGGGGCCACCTCCGTGATCGGTTGTCGGCGACGGTTCGCGGACGCCCCATGCCACCTCCCGCGTACGCTGCGGTCGAGGGTTGCAGGGGGTTGCGGTGCAGATGGGTGAGCCGGCCGTGGGTGCCGGGCAGGATCCCCGGGAACTGGCGCGCCGGTTGCGGCGCACCCGGGAGGCGGTGCTGGGGTCGCGGCGCCGGCCCGCGGACGTCCGCCCGGTGATCGCCGCGTCGTGGGAGCGCGTGCGGCGCAGCGACCTCGACCCCTCCGGCGGCGTCCCGGGCCGGTACCTCGACGGGGCGGGGCTGCGGGAGCGGCGCGCGGGCACCGCGCTCGTCGACGCGCTGCCGGCGGTGCGGGCGCACCTGCGGGCCGCGGCGGACGCCGTGGGCCAGGTCGTCGTGGTCGCCGACGCCGGTGGTGCGGTGCTGTGGCGGCAGGGCTCGCCCGCCGCCCGCCGCCGCGCCGACGCGCTGGGTTTCACGGAGGGCTCGGTGTGGACGGAGGACTCCGTCGGCACGAACGCCATCGGCACGGCCCTCGTCGTGGACGCCCCGGTCCACGTGTTCGCGGCCGAGCACTACGCCGAGACGCACCAGCCGTGGACGTGCGCCGCGGCTCCCGTGCACGACCCGGCGGGCCGCGTGCTGGGCGTCGTGGACCTCTCCGGTCCGGCCGCGACCGTCCACCCGGGGACCCTGTCGCTCGTCGCGGCGACCGCGCGGGTCGCCGAGCTGGAGATCGCGGCGCTGCACGAGCGCCGGCACCGGCCGCTGGCCGCCCTCACCGGTCCCGGCGTGCTCGTCGTGGCCCGGGACGGGTGCGTCGTCGGGGGCGCGTCGGCCGGTTCCCCGGTCACGGTCCGCGACGGTCGCGCGGTCGTCCCCGGGGTGGGGCGCTACACCGCCGAGGAGGTCCCGGGGGGCTGGCTGCTGCGCGCGCCGGACCCCGCGCACGTCCCCGCCCGCCTCGAGCTGACCGGGACCGGCGTCCGGTGGTGCTCGCCGTCGAGGACGGTCGAGGTGCCGCTGTCCCCCCGGCACCGGCAGCTCGTGGAGCTGCTCGCGGCCAGCCCGCGGGGGCTGTCCGCGGCGCAGGTGGCGCAGCGGCTGTTCGGGGACGGTGCCCGCGCGGTGTCGGCCCGGGCCGAGCTGTCCCGCCTGCGACGGCTGCTCGGCCCGGTCCTGGCGTCACGTCCCTACCGGCTCACCGTCCCGGTCGGGGAGCGCTGAACCCCACCGCTCAGACGGGGACGGGGGCCGTCGCGGCGGCGACGGCGTCGTCGAGCTCGGCCCCCAGCCCCAGGTCCTCCCCCGCCACCAGCCGGGCCTCGAGCTCGCGCACCCGGGGGATGACGAGCTCCCCGAACGCCTCGACCTCCTCCTTGACGTGCAGGAAACCCAGCAGCAGCAGGTCGACGCCGACGAGCCGGTACGCCAGGACGCGGCGCGCCACCTCGTCGGGGGTGCCGACCAGCCCGGTCCGGAACCCGTCGTTGTACTGGACGAGGTCGCGGAACCCGCTGTCGGCCCACATGCCCTTGCCGTCGCGGGTGGAGTTCCCGGCCTCCTGCACCGCGGCGCCGAACCCCTCGACCTTGGCGCGGTCGGCCTTGGCGATGATCTCCTCCAGGACGGCCTCGGCCTCCTCGCGGGTGTCGCGCACCAGGGCGAACCCGTTCAGCCCGAACCGCACCGACCGGCCGTTCGCGGCGGCCAGCGCGCTGACCTCCCGCACCCCGGCGGCGGCGTCCGCGATCGACTTGCCGTTCATGAAGTACCAGTCCGAGACACGGCCCGCCATGGCCTGCGCGGCGGTGGAGTTCCCGCCCTGGAACACCTCGGGCGCGGCCGTGGGCTGCGGGCGGAAGGTGATGTCGGTGGCGTTGAAGAACTCCCCGGACTGGCTGTAGCCGTCCTGGCTCCACACCCCGCGCAGCAGTTCGATGAACTCCTCGGACTGCTTGTAGCGGTCGTCGTGCTCGTGCCAGGTGACCCCGAGCTGCGTCGCCTCGTCCTTGAACCAGCCGGACACCACGTTCAGCGCGAGGCGGTTGCCGGTGAGCTCCTGGGCGGTCGCGGCGAACTTCGCCAGGACCCCCGGGTGCCAGAAGAACGGGTGGACCGCGGCGATGACCTTCAGCCGCTCGGTCGCCAGCAGCAGGGCCAGGGAGAACGACGTCGACTCGTGCTGGGCGTCGGCCCCGTAGGAGGCGAGGTAGCGCACCTGGGTGAGGGCGTACTCGAACCCGACGCGCTCGGCGGCGCGGGCCACCTCGACGTTGTAGGCGGGCTCGTGGCTGGTGCGCTGCTCGATCGTCGAGACGACCAGCCCGCCGGAGACGTTGGGGACCCAGTAGGCGAACTTCAGGGGCTCGTGCAGGGACATGACGCGGCCGCTCCTCCATCGGTCCTGGCGGTAGCACCCCCCAGGGGGGGGTTGCTGCGGCATCGTCGAGCCAGGTCTCTCCGCCGCTCTGGATGGGATCGGTGCACCCTACCCCGGTGACGGGCCGGCGCGCCGGGGAACGCCGACGCCGCTCCCGGTGACCGGGAGGGGCGTCGGCGTTCGGGCGGGGCGTTCGGACGGGGCGTTCAGACGGGGGTCGGCACCACGCCGGCCAGCACCAGGCACGAGACCGCCAGGACGACGAGGATCGCGACGTCCAGCCCGCGCGAGCGGACCGCGAGCGCCCCCGCGACCCGCACCGGCAGCACCAGCCGCAGGACGGCGGCGACGGCCAGGTCCGCCCCGAGCAGCACCCCGCCCGGGGTGGGGCCGGCCAGCAGCGTCAGCACCAGCGCGAGGACGATCCCGCCGACGAGCGTCAGCAGGACGGCGTTGCCCGGGGTCGGGACGCGCTCGGTGGTCACGGTGCCGACGCTACCGGCGGGTCTCAGTGCGCGAAGTGGCGCGCGCCGGTGAAGTACATCGTGACGCCGGCCTTCTCGGCGGCCTCGACGACCTCGGCGTCGCGGATGGAACCGCCCGGCTGCACGATCGCCCGGACCCCGGCGTCGAGGAGGATCTGCGCCCCGTCGGCGAAGGGGAAGAACGCGTCGGACGCGGCGACCGAGCCGGTGGCCCGGTCCGCGCCGGCGCGCTCGACGGCCAACTTGCAGGAGTCGACGCGGTTGACCTGGCCCATGCCGACGCCGACGGAGGCGCCGTCCTTGGCGAGCAGGATCGCGTTGGAGCGCACCGAGCGGACCGCGCGCCAGGCGAACTCGAGGTCGGCCAGGACCTCCGGGGAGGCCGCCTGACCGGCCGCGAGCGTCCAGTTCGCGGGGGCGTCGCCCTCGGCGTCGACGGCATCGAGGTCCTGGACGAGGACGCCACCGGAGACGTGGCGCCACTCCCGGGCCTGCCGGGAGTAGCCCTCGGGCAGCTGCAGCAGGCGGATGTTCTTCTTGGCCCGCAGGACCTCCAGCGCGTCGTCGTCGAAGCCGGGGGCGATGACGACCTCGGTGAACACGTCGGCGACCTGGGCGGCCATGGCGGCGGTCACGACGCGGTTGGCGGCGATGACGCCGCCGAAGGCGGAGACGGGGTCGCAGGCGTGGGCCTTGGCGTGCGCGTCGGCGACGTCGGTGCCGGTGGCGACGCCGCACGGGTTGGCGTGCTTGATGACGGCGACGGCCGGCGCGTCGAAGTCGTGCGCGGCGCGCAGGGCGGCGTCGGCGTCGACGTAGTTGTTGTAGGACATGGCCTTGCCGTGCAGCTGCACGGCCTGCGCGATGCCCGGCGCGGACGTCGGGTCGACGTAGACGGCGGCCTGCTGGTGCGGGTTCTCGCCGTAGCGCAGGACGTCGGTGCGCTCCAGGGCGACCCCGGCGACCGCGGGCCAGCCCCGGTCGGCGTCGTCGAGGGTCTGCTCGGCGAACCAGGACGCCACGGCGGTGTCGTAGGCGGCGGTGTGCGCGAACGCGGCGGCGGCGAGCCGCTTGCGGGCGGTGAGGTCGAACCCGCCGTCGGCGACGGCGGCGAGGACGTCGGCGTACTTCGCGGGGTCGACGACGACGGCCACGCTGGGGTGGTTCTTCGCGGCGGCGCGGACCATGGAGGGGCCGCCGATGTCGATCTGCTCGACGACCTCGTCGTACCCGGCGCCGGAGGCGACGGTCGCGGCGAACGGGTAGAGGTTCACGACGACGAGGTCGAAGGGCTCGACGTCGAGCTCGGCGAGCTGGCGGACGTGGTCGGGCAGGCGGCGGTCGGCGAGGATCCCGGCGTGGACCCGCGGGTGCAGGGTCTTGACGCGGCCGTCGAGGCACTCGGGGAACCCGGTGAGCTCCTCGACGGGGGTCACGGGCACGCCCGCGGCGGCGATGCGGGTCGCGGTGGACCCGGTGGAGACGAGGGCGACACCGGCCGCGTGCAGCCCCCGGGCGAGCTCCTCCAGGCCGGTCTTGTCGTAGACGCTGACCAGCGCGCGCTTCACGGGGACCTTCGTGACCTGGGGGTCCATCAGCGGGGTGCCGTCCTCTCGGGGTGGGGGGTCGCGCGGGCCAGTCGCCCGACGACGTCGACGAGCAGTTCGCGCTCGCGGGTCTTGATGCGCTCGTGCAGGGAGGCCTCGTCGTCGTCGTCCAGGACGCGCACGGCGACCTGGTCGAGGATCGGGCCGGTGTCGACGCCGGCGTCGACGAGGTGCACGGTGCAGCCGGTGACCTTCACGCCGTGGGCCAGGGCGTCGCGGACGCCGTGGGCCCCGGGGAAGGAGGGCAGGAGGGCGGGGTGGGTGTTGACCAGGCGGCCGGCGAAGGCGTCGACCACGGGGGCGCCGAGGATGCGCATGAACCCGGCGAGGACGACGAGGTCGGGGTCGCGGCGGGCGACCTCGGCGGCGAGCGCGGCGTCCCAGGCGGGGCGGTCGGCGAAGTCGGCGGGGCTGACGGTGAAGGTCTCGACCCCGGCGGCGGCGGCCCGCTCCAGCGCGGTCACCCCCGGCTTGTCGGAACCGACGGCGACGACGCGCCACTGCGGGTCGTCGGCGTCGAGCAGGGCCTGCAGGGTCGAACCGGATCCGGAGGCGAGGACGACCACACGTGCGGACACGTGGGCAGACTCTAGTCGCCGGGGCGGTCCGCGCCGCAACGCGCCGCGGGGCGGTCCGGCGGCCCCGTCAGGGGGTGGGGCGGTCGTCGCCGAGGAGCTTGCGCGGGGTCCCGGGGGCGCCGGCGGCGGCCCCGGGCAGGTCGATCACCAGTTCCGCCCCGCGCCAGGCGCGCCACGCCCGGCCCAGCAGGACCGCGAGGACGGCGCCGGCGGCGACCTCGCCGGCGACGACGGCCCCGGTCAGCAGCGCGTCCGGGCCGACCTGCCCGAGCCGGCCGTGCCCGAGGGCGCCGGAGGCCAGGGCGGACAGCAGCGCGACCCCGGCGCCGGTCAGCGCGCCCTGGACCAGCGCGGTGGCGCAGCGGTGCAGCAGCCCCTCGACCCGGCGGCCGCGGCGGGCGGCCAGCACCTGGGCGAGCGCGCCGACGAGGACGGGCGCGGCGACGGCGGCCCACGCCAGCGCCGGGGTGGCCCCGGGCGCGGGCAGCGCGCCCAGGACGGGGACGGTCGGCAGCACGTCCAGCGACGTCCCGCCGGGGGCCACGGAGGTCCCGGTGCCCACGGCGAAGCCCGTCCCGCTCGTCCAGGCCACCCCCCACACGGCGAGGGTGGGCAGCAGCAGCGCCTGCGCGAGGGTGAGCAGCGCCCCGCCGACCAGGCCCGGGGTCAGAGCCCGGTGCAGCGCGAGGACGTCGTCGCGGCCGTGGAGCAGCGCGGCCGCCACGACGAGGGAGCCGACGGCGGCGAGCCCGAGGACCGCGGCGGCCGCCGGGCGCCAGGCCGCCGCCAGCCAGGCGGGGACGGCCGCCGGCGTCGCCGGGCGCAGCGGCCACAGCGCGGCCAGGGCGCCCAGGCCCCCCACGAGGCACCCCCCGAGCAGCGCGCTTGCCGGGGAGGCGGCCCCGACGCCGCTGCGCGCGACCAGCGCGACGAGCAGGGTCAGGAGGCCGTACGCGGCGGTGAACATCCCCAGGGCGGGCCCGAACGGCGCCGGGCGCTCGGACTCGGCCTGGTCGGCGAGCCACATCCGCACCGCCCGCCGGGCCGAGAGCCCGGCCAGCAGCGTCACCCCCAGGGGGGCGACCCCGAGGGTGCCGCCGACGATCGCGACGTCGGCGCCGTGGGCGAGCAGCCACAGGTCCGCGCCGACGCGGGCGACCGCCGCCAGCGACGACGTGGAGCGCACCGAGGCGATCCAGCCGACGATGCACAGCAGCAGGACCGGGACGAGCAGGGACAGCACCGCCCGCACGGCCGCGCCGAGCAGCGGCCCGGGGTCGGGCAGGGTGCGGGGCCGGCGCGGGTCGCGGCCGGTCGGGCGGGGGCGGGCGGTGGGGCGGCTACCGGCGGTGGACATCCCTGCGATGGTCCCCCGCCCCGGCGCCGCGGGTCGCGCGCGACGCGCGTGCGGGGGCGGGTTTTCGCGCGGACGCCCCCGCCGACGGGGTCGGCGGGGGCGTCCGGTGCTGCGCCGCGGGGCGGCGCGGGGGCGGGGCTCAGAGGGCCTGGAAGATCTCCCGGGCCAGCTTCGCGGTCTCCGACGGCGTCTTGCCGACCTTCACCCCGGCCGCCTCGAGGGCGTCCTTCTTGGCCTGCGCGGTGCCGGCCGAACCGGACACGATGGCGCCGGCGTGGCCCATCGTCTTGCCCTCGGGGGCGGTGAACCCGGCGACGTAGCCGACGACGGGCTTGGTGACGTTGGCCTCGATGAACTTCGCGGCGCGTTCCTCGGCGTCGCCGCCGATCTCACCGATCATCACGATGACGTCGGTGTCGGGGTCGTCCTGGAACGCCTGGAGCGCGTCGATGTGGGTGGTCCCGATGACCGGGTCCCCGCCGATGCCGACGGCCGAGGAGAAGCCGATGTCCCGCAGCTCGTACATCATCTGGTAGGTCAGGGTCCCCGACTTCGAGACCAGGCCGATGCGGCCGGACTGCGTGATGTCGGCGGGGATGATCCCGACGTTGGACTGGCCGGGACTGATGAGGCCCGGGCAGTTGGGGCCGACGAGGCGGGTCGTGCCGGACTTCGCGGCGAGGGCGTAGAACTCGGCGGTGTCGTGGACCGGGACGCCCTCGGTGATGACGACGACGAGCGGGGTGGCCGCCTCGATGGCCTCGACGACGGCGCCCTTGGTGAACTTCGCCGGGACGAAGATCACGGAGACGTCGGCGCCGGTGGCCTCGCGGGCCTCACCGACGGAGGAGAACACCGGGACCGCGACGGGCGAGCCGTCGGCGGCGGTGAAGTCGACGCTCTGCCCGCCCTTGCCGGGCGTGACGCCGCCGACGATGTTCGTGCCGGAGGCCAGCATCCGCTGGGTGTGCTTGCGCCCCTCGGACCCGGTCATCCCCTGCACGAGGACCTTGGAGTCGGAGTTGATGAAGATCGACACGGTTCAGGCCCCCACGTTCGCCAGTTCGGCGGCCTTGTCGGCCGCGCCGTCCATGGTGTCGACGACCGTGACGAGCGGGTGGTCCGCCTCGGCGAGGATCGCGCGACCCTCCTCGACGTTGTTGCCGTCCAGGCGCACGACGAGCGGCTTGGTCGCCTCGTCGCCGAGGATGCCGAGGGCGGACACGATGCCCTTGGCGACCTCGTCGCAGGCGGTGATGCCGCCGAAGACGTTGACGAACACGCTCTTGACCTGCGGGTCGTTGAGGATGACGTCGAGGCCGTTCGCCATGACCTGCGCGGACGCGCCGCCGCCGATGTCGAGGAAGTTCGCGGGCTTGGTGCCGCCGTGCTTCTCCCCCGCGTAGGCGACGACGTCGAGGGTCGACATGACCAGGCCCGCGCCGTTGCCGATGATGCCGACCTGGCCGTCGAGCTTGACGTAGTTGAGGTTCAGCGCCTTCGCCTTGGCCTCGAGCGGGTCGGCCGAGGCGGCGTCGGCGAGCTCGGCGTGCTCGGCGTGGCGGAACTCGGCGTTCTCGTCCAGCGTCACCTTGCCGTCGAGGGCGACGACGGCACCGTCCTCGGTGCGCACCAGCGGGTTGACCTCGACGAGGGTCGCGTCCTCGGCGGTGAACACCGTCCACAGCTTCTGGAAGACCTCGGCCACCTGCGGCTGCAGGTCGGCGGGGAAGCCCGCGGCCTGCGCGATCTCGGTGGCCTTCGCGGCGTCGATGCCGGTGAGGGCGTCGACGGCGACGCGGGCCAGGGCCTCGGGGCGCTCCACGGCGAGCTGCTCGATCTCCATGCCGCCCTCGACGCTGGCCATCGCCAGGTAGGTGCGGTTGGACCGGTCGAGCAGGACCGAGAAGTAGAACTCCTCGGCGATCTTCGCGCCCTCGGCGACCATCACCTGGTGGACGGTGTGTCCCTTGATGTCCATGCCGAGGATCTCCCCGGCCTTCTCGGCCGCCTCGGCGGGGCTGTGGGCGAGCTTGACGCCGCCGGCCTTGCCGCGGCCGCCCACCTTGACCTGCGCCTTGACGACGACGGTCCCGCCACCCATGGCCTCGGCGGCCGCCTGGGCCTCCTCGGGGGTGGTCGCGACGCGGCCGTCCAGCACCGGTACGCCGTGCGCCGCGAACAGGTCGCGCGCCTGGTACTCGAAGAGGTCCACCAGTGTTCCTCGTCTTCCTCGTCCTCGGTCGGAAGTGACTGTCAGTACCGGGTGGGCACCAGTCCAGGTTCGCTGGTCGGGCGTCCACGTCGGCCGGCACCGGGCCTTCCCGACACTAGACCCGCGCGGCGATCGTCTCTCGCGCAGGTGTGGAGACGCAGGTCACACCGGCTCGCCGACCGCGAGGGGCGGGGCGAGGATGCAGCCACCATGCAGACCACCGCGGACACCGCCACGGGCACCACCGCCGCTGACCTCGAGGCCGTCCTGGCCGCCGCGCACGCCGCGCGCCGGCCGCTGGCGCGGACCTCCCCCACCGACCGCGCTGCGGCCCTGGAGGCCGCCGCCGACGCCCTGGAGGGCGCCCGCGCCGAGCTCGTGGCGCTCGCCGCGGCCGAGACGCACCTGCCCGTCGCCCGGCTGGAGGGCGAGCTGACCCGCACCGCCTTCCAGGCCCGGCTGTTCGCCGCCGGCCTGCGCGACGGCTCCCTGGTGCCGGCGCGCGTCGACCCGGCCGACCCCGGCTGGGGCACCGGCCCGCGCCCGGACCTGCGCCGCACGGTCGTCCCGATCGGGCCGGTCCTGGTGTTCGCGGCGAGCAACTTCCCCTTCGCGTTCAGCGTCCTGGGCGGCGACTCCGCCTCGGCCCTGGCCGCGGGCTGCCCCGTCGTCGTCAAGGCGCACCCGGGCCACCCGCAGCTGTCGCGGCTCACGGCCCGCCTCGTCACCGGCGCCCTGACCGGCGCGGGGCTGCCCGCGGGGGCGTTCGCGCTGGTCGAGGGGGTCGAGGCCTCGCTCGCGGCGCTGCGCGACCCGCGGGTCCGCGCCGCCGGGTTCACCGGGTCGCTGCGCGGGGGGCGCGCGCTCTTCGACGTGGCCGCCGCGCGGCCGGACCCGATCCCCTTCCACGGCGAGCTGGGCAGCGTGAACCCCGTCGTCGTCACCCCGGCGGCGTGGGCCGAGCGCGGCACCGCGATCGCCGACGGCTGGGTGGGCTCCCTCACGCTGGGGTCGGGGCAGTTCTGCACCAACCCCGGCGTCGTCCTGGTCCCCGACGCCGCGGCGTTCACCGCCGCGGTGGACCTGCCCGTCCCGGGGCCGATGCTGAACCCGGCGATCGCGCGGGGGTACGAGGAGTCCGCGCGGGAGCTGCGGGAGCAGCCGGGCGTGGGCGTCGCGGCGACCGGGCCGGCCTCCGCCGAGGGGGTCGCGGCGCAGGTCCTGACGGCGTCGGCGGCCGACGTGCTGGCGAACCCGCGGACCCTGCACGTCGAGGCGTTCGGCCCGGCCGGCCTCGTCGTCGGCTACTCCTCCCCGCAGGAGCTGCGCGACCTGCTGGAGGTGCTGCCGGGCCAGCTGACCGGGTCGGTGCAGGCGGCGGCCGACCCCGCCGACGACGACCTGGCCGTCGAGGTCGCGCAGCTGCTGGCCGAGAAGGTGGGCCGGGTGGTGTGGAACGACTGGCCGACCGGGGTCACCGTCTCCGGCGCCCAGCAGCACGGCGGCCCGTGGCCGGCGACCACGACCCCCACCACGACGTCGGTGGGGACGGCCGCGATCGAGCGCTGGCAGCGCCCGGTCGCCTTCCAGGCGGTGCCCGCCGCCGCCCTCCCCGAGCAGCTGAGGAGCTGACGTGCACGTCGTCGTCACCGGAGCCACCGGCCACATCGGCAGCTACCTGGTCCCGCGCCTGGTGCGGGCCGGGCACCGGGTCACCGCGGTCTCCCGCGGCGGCCGCGAGCCGTACCACCCCGACCCGGCGTGGTCGCAGGTGGAGACCGTCGTCGCCGACCGGGAGTCGGCGACGTTCGCCGCCGACGTCGCGGCGCGGCGCCCCGACGCGGTGGTGGACCTCATCAGCTTCGACCTCGCGACCACCCGCACCCTCGTGGAGGCGCTGCGCCCCGGCGGTGCGTTCCTGGCCCACTGCGGCACCATCTGGGTCCACGGCCCGGCCGCCGCCTCCCCGCTGCGCGAGGACGACCCGCGCGAGCCGTTCGGGGAGTACGGGACGCGGAAGGCGGAGATCGAGGAGTTCCTGCTCGCCGAGCGGGACCTGCCGTGCACGGTGCTGCACCCCGGGCACATCAGCGGGCCGGGCTGGCCCGTCATCACCCCGCTGGGGAACCTCGACCCCGACGTCTGGCACCGGTTGTCCACCGGCGCCGAGCTCCTCGTCCCCGGCCTGGGGCTGGAGACCGTGCACCACGTCCACGCCGACGACGTGGCGCAGGGTTTCGAGCTGGCCCTGGCGCACCGGGACGCCGCGACCGGCCGCAGCTTCCACGTCGTCTCCGACCGGGCGCTGACGGTGCGGGGTTTCGCGCGGGCCGCCGCCGCCTGGTGGGGGCGGGAGGCGAACCTGCGGTCGGTCTCCTGGGAGGAGTTCCGCGCCGCGGCCGGTGAGCACGCCGAGGCCAGCTGGGAGCACCTGTCCCGCAGCCACAGCGCGAGCACCGACCGGGCGCGCGAACTCCTGGGGTACCGCCCCGCGTTCACGTCGCTGCAGGCGGCGCGGGCGGCGGTGGAGGCGATGGGGCTGCTCCCCGGCGGGGGTTCCTGACCGCGGGGGTCAGCGCAGCGCGGCGCCGGCCCGCTGCGTGCACGGGACGCACCCGGCGGCGGTCGGGCGGAACTCCAGCCGCGCCGCCGGGATCGGCCCGCCGCAGTGCACGCACGCCCCGTAGGTGCCGGCGTCCACCCGGGCCAGCGCGGCGTCGGCGTCGGCGACCGCGCGGCGGGCGGCGTCGAGCTGCGCCGCGGCGGCCGGGTCGTTCTCCATGGCCTGCAGGTCCTCGGCGGTGAGGGACTGCAGGAACGCGCGACGTTCGGAACGGTTCTCCTGCAACGCCGTCCGCAGGGTTCCGAGCAGTTCCGGGTCGAGCGGCGCGGTGTGCGGACCGGGCAGCCCCTGGGCGACGGCGGGGGTGTTCGGGGTGAGCGTGGTCATCGTGGACTCCTGGGGGAAAAGAAAGGGACGTCCCGCGGTGCGCGGGACGTCCCTGGGTGCTGGTCGCGGTGAGCGATCAGGTTCTGGGGGCGCCCGACGGGAACACCGCAGGGGAACGGAGTTCCGTCCCCTGCCGCAGTTCCACGTCGATCACCATGAACTCACCATAGCCCGGTTCCCCGCGAAGTCCACCCGGTTGCGGCCCGGGCTCGCGCCGGGGTCCGCCGGGGCACCTGTGACGATGTCGGGGTGACGAACCCGCTCGACAACCCCGTCTGGTCCGCCCTGACCGGCGTGCACGCCCACCTCGCCGAGGGGTCCGGCGACGGCCGCCGCTACCCCGCCGACGTCTCCCCGTTCTGCGCGGTCGCCGACCAGCGCGACCCGCGGGCGTGGGCCGACCTCGCCGACCTCGCCGGTCCCGGCACCGAACTGCTCGTCCCGGCCCTGGAGCAGGTGCCGCCGGCCGGTTTCACCGTGACGGCCGGCCTGCCGGGGGTTCAGCTGACGGCCACCGACGCGTTCGCCTCCGGGGCCTCGGACCTCGTGGTGCCGCTGGGCGAGGACGACGTGGAGGACATGCTCGACCTGGTGGCCCGGACGCAGCCCGGGCCGTTCGGCCGCCGGACCCGGCTGCTCGGGACCTACCTCGGGGTGCGCGAGGGCGGCAGGCTGCTCGCGATGGCCGGGGAACGGTTGCGGCTGGGCACGGCCACCGAGATCAGCGCCGTGTGCACCGACCCCTCGGCGCGGGGCCGGGGGCTGGCCACGACCCTGGTCCGCGCTGTGGCGCAGGGGATCCGGGACCGCGGCGAACTGCCGTTCCTGCACGCCGCCGCGCACAACGAGAACGCGATCCGGCTCTACCTGTCCCTGGGTTTCAGCCTGCGCCGCACCGTGGAGTTCGCCCGGGTCCGCACGCCCTGACGACCTCCGGTCAGGCGGTCCCGGGGCGCGGCCACCAGGGCGGCAGGAGCTGCGCGACGCGCCGCGCCGCCCCCGCGACGTCCTCGTCCTCGCTCGCGGCCCAGCGGGCCAGGACGGCGACCAGGCCGCCGGCCAGGTGGGTCGCGAACTCGGCGGGGGTGTCGGCGGGTGCGACACCGCGCTGGACCCACACCCGCACGGCCAGTTCGGCGCGACGTTCCAGGGCGGCGGTCAGGGCCCGGCGGAACCCCGCGTCGGCGTCGGAGCCGAACAGGGCGCGGAACGTCGTCCGGTGGGCCGCGACGTAGCCCAGCTGCCCGCGCAGGGAGTCGTGGTAGCGGCCGGCGGCGCCGGGGTCGTCGAGGTCGCCCAGCTCGGAGGCGGGGACCTCGGCCAGGTCGTCGACGAGCTCGGCGAACACCTCGGCGGCCAGGGCGCGCTGGTCGGCCCAGTGGCCGTAGAACGTCGCCCGGTTCACTCCCGCGCGCCGGCACAGCTCGACCACCGTGAGCTCGGCCAGCGGCCGTTCGGCCAGCAGGTCCAGGAGGGCCTCGACGAGCAGCCGGCGGCTGCGCAGGGCGCGGGGCTCACCGGACTCGGCGGCGAGCCGGCCGGCCCGGGGGGCGGGGTCTGCGCTCACCGGCCCATCATCGCGCGGGCGCGGTGGGGCGCGACAGACCTATCGTGTCGCCATGGCGCGCTTCGTCGAGGTCCACCCGGTCGACCCGCAGCCGCGGGCCGTCGCCCAGCTGGTCGCGCTGCTGCGCGAGGACGCGCTGCTGGCCTACCCGACGGACTCCTGCTACGCGCTGGGGTGCCGGCTGGACAGCCACACCGGCGCCGAGCGGATCCGCCGGATCCGGCACCTGGACGACCGGCACCACTTCACGCTGGTCTGCTCCGACTTCGCCCAGCTCGGGCAGTTCGTGCACCTGGACAACGTGCAGTTCCGGGCGGTGAAGGCCGCGACCCCCAACCCGTACACGTTCATCCTGCCCGCCACCAAGGAGGTCCCCCGCCGCTTCGCGCACCCGAAGAAGAAGACCGTGGGGGTGCGGATCCCCGACCACCCGTTCGTGCGCGCGCTGCTGGCCGAGCTGGGCGAACCGCTGCTGTCCAGCACCCTGCTGCTGCCCGGTCACGACGAACCCCTCACCGACGGCTGGACCGTCAAGGAGGAGCTCGACCACGTCGTCGACGCGGTCGTCGACGCCGGCGAGTGCGGCACCGAGCCCACGACCGTCGTGGACTGGTCGCAGGGCTACCCGGAGGTCGTGCGCGTGGGCGCCGGGGACCCGTCGCGCTTCGAGTAGGTCCCGTCGACCACCCGGGGTCTCACCAGCCCAGGGTGCCCGGGGCCCCTTGAACGGGCCGGTGACCTCCGAGGAGATCCAGCCGCCGTAGAAGTCCCCCTCCTGCGCCTGCACCTCCTCGTCGTCGAGCAGGCAGCGCACCGCCGAGGGGTAGAAGGCGAACGCCCCGGCCAGCGCCGCGAACCCGGGCGTCGGGTGCGGGTACGTCCACGCCGCCCGCGGGACCAGCACCCGGCCGTCGGCGGCGAGGAGGTCCACGTAGGACGCCTGCCCCTTCCACTCGCACAGGCTCGTGCCGGGCGCGGGCCGCAGCGCCCCCGGCACGACGGCGTCCGCGGCGACGTAGTACGTCGGCGGGTGCGAGGTCTCCAGGACCCGCCACGCCGACGGCCGGTCCGCCGACGGCGCCACGTCGGCCAGCGGGCGCCCCTGCGGGTCCAGGACCCGCACCCGCCGCGTCGCCGGTTCCAGCCGTGGGGGCCGCGGGTAGTCCCAGCACGATTCGCTCACCCCCGCAGGGTGCCCCGCGCCGCCGGGGCCCGCCACACCGCGAGCACCGCGTCGCTGAGCCGGTCCAGCGCCGGGGAGCGGATCTTCCACCGCTGCCAGTGCAGCGCGACGTCGACCCCGCCGCCGGGGTCCAGGTCGACCAGCTCCCCGGGGCCGAACGTGGCGATCTGCTCCGGCAGCAGCATCCCCCACCCGAAGCCGTGCCGGACGGCCTCGGCGAAGTCGGAGGTCGCCGGGACGTGGTGGCGGGGCGGGTGCAGGTCCCCGAACCGGCGCAGCCAGGTGTCCTGCAGGTCGTCGTCGCGGTCGAAGACGACGGCGGGCGCCCGGCCCAGGGTGTCCGGCCCGACCCCGCCGGCGAACCAGCGCGCGGCCGGCTCAGCCGCGGCGCAGGGCCGGTAGCGCATGCGGCCCAGCGGCACCGACGTGCACCCCGCGACGGGTTCGGCGTCGGTGGTGACGGCGGCCACGACCGTGCCCTCGCGCAGCAGCTCCGCCGTGCGGGCCTGGTCCTCGCGCCGCAGGTCGAAGCAGAACTCCCCGGCCAGCGGCGCCAGGGCGGGCAGGAACCAGGTGGCGAGGGAGTCGGCGTTGACGGCCACCGGCAGGACCGGCCGCCCGCCGGCGCCGGCGTCGAGGCCCAGCTCCCGGCCCGCCTCGGCCGCCAGCAGCTCCACCTCGCGGGCCAGCCGCAGGACGGCGCGGCCGGCCTCGGTCGGCCGCACCGGCCGGGCCCGCACCAGCAGGACCCGGCCCGCGGACGACTCCAGGGCCCGGATCCGCTGGCTCACCGCCGACGGCGTCACGTGCAGGAGGCGGGCGGCGGACTCGAAGCTGCCCTCGGCGGCGACGGCGGCCAGCGCCCGCAGCTGGGCGAGGTCGAGGTCCATGAAGCGATGCTAAAGCGGGTGAAGGAACCTGAGCTGGACCCGCGTCGGCGGTGGTCCCTACCGTCGGCGACGTGCTCACCCTGCTGTCCGGGCTGGCCTTCGGCCTGTCCCTCATCGTCGCCATCGGCGCCCAGAACACCTTCGTCATCAAGCAGGGGGTGCGCGGGGAGCACGTCGGGGCGGTCGTCGCCGTCTGCGTCGTCAGCGACGTCGTCCTCATCGCCGCCGGGGTCGCCGGCGCCGGGGCCCTCGTGCAGGCCGCGCCCGGGGTGCTCACCTGGATGCGGGTCGCCGGGGCGGTGTTCCTGCTCGCCTACGGGGCGTTCGCCCTCCGCCGCGCCTGGCGGCCCGGCGCGCTGCACGCCGACACCTCCGGCAGCCCCGTCGGCGCCGGCCGGGTCGTGGCGACCGCGGCGGCGCTGACCTGGCTGAACCCGCACGTCTACCTCGACACCGTCGTCCTGCTCGGCTCGGTCGCCGCCGCCCACGGCGGCGGCCGCTGGTGGTTCGGCGCGGGGGCGGCGCTCGGCAGCCTCGCGTGGTTCCCCGCCCTCGGCCTGGGCGCCCGGCTGCTGCGGCCGGTGTTCGCCCGCCCCGCGGCCTGGCGGGTGCTGGACCTCGTGGTGGCGCTCGTCATGGTCGCGCTGGCGGTGCAGCTGCTGCGCGCGGCCTGACCCCCGCCCGCCCCGCCGCCCGCAGCACCAGGACCGCCGCCCCGAGCAGGCCGTCGTCGGCCGGCACGACCACCCGGCCCCGCAGCGCCGCCGCGAGCGCCCCGGCCGGTGCGGGCCCCACCCCGTGGCGCCACACCCCGCCACCGGCGACGAGCGGGGCACCGGGGTCGAGGTCGGCGGTGACCGCCCGCACCAGCACCGCCAGCTCGTCCTGCGCCGCGGCCACCACCGCGGCGGCGACCGCGTCCCCGGCGCGCGCGGCGGCGGTCGCCAGCGGGGCCAGCCGGGCCAGCCGCACCGGCGCGGCGGCGTGCACGGCGTCGACGAGGCCGCGCAGGGCGAGCGCCCGGCCCCGCTCGACGCGCCGGTCCGCCGGCAGCCCGAACGCCGCGAGCACCGCCGCGGTCAGGGCCGTGGCCGGGCCCGTCCCGTCGAGGTCGGCGGTGGCGGCGCGCGCGACGCGGTGACCGATCCAGAACCCCGACCCGGGGTCGCCCAGCAGCCAGCCGTTCCCGCCGGCGACGCGGGCGAGGTCGCCGGCGCGGACGCGGGCGGCGACGGCCCCGGTCCCGACGACCAGCACGGCGCCGTCGTCGCCCCCGGCGGCCGAGTGGAACATCGCGAGCAGGTCCGGGACGCGGCGCAGCGGCGACGCGCGGGGCACCCCGAGGTGGTCGCCCACCTCGCGCGCCGTCACCAGCCGGTCCGACCCGGCGGTCGCGAGGACCGTGGCGGCGACGTCGCCGGCGCGGTGCCCGGCGGCGGCCAGCGCGGCGTGCGCGGCCGCGCGCAGCTCCCCCAGCGCCGGGCCGACGCCGACGGCCGTGGGGTTCCCCGGCCCGGCGGCCGCCCGGCCCAGCGCGTTCCCGTCGGGGTCCAGGACCAGCGCCCGGGTGGTGCTGCCGCCGGCGTCGAGCGCGAGCAGGACCGTCACCGGGCGCCGCCGGGCCTCAGAGCTTGGTGACCGGGGCGTACCGCAGCAGCAGCCGCTTCGTGCCCTCGGAGCGGAAGTCGATGTGCGCCACCGTCTTGTCGCCCTCGCCCTCGATCCGCACGACCGTGCCCATCCCGAAGGAGTCGTGGGTGACGCGGTCCCCGGGGTTCAGCGCGACCACCGGGCGGCTGCCCGCCGAGCGCACCCCCGGCCGCTGCGCCACGCGCGACATCGCGGTCGTCGACGAGGCGCCCTGGAACGTGGACGCGCCCCGCTTCCACGTCACGAGCGCCTCGGGGACCTCGTCGAGGAACCGCGACGGCGGGTACTGCTGCGGCGCACCCCACGCGCTGCGGACCGCCGAGCGCGACAGGTACAGCCGTTCCCGGGCGCGGGTCAGGCCGACGTAGGCCAGCCGGCGCTCCTCGGCGAGCTGGTCGGGGTCGCCCAGGGACCGCTGGTGCGGGAACGTCCCGTCCTCCATGCCGGTGAGGAACACCACCGGGAACTCCAGGCCCTTGGCGGTGTGCAGCGTCATGAGCGTCACCACGCCGTCGTCCTGCGCCCCCGCGGGGATCTGGTCGGCGTCGGCGACGAGGGAGACGCGCTCGAGGAAGTCCGACAGGGTCCCGTCGGGGTTGTCCTCGGTGAACTCCTCGGCCACCGCCACGAGCTCGGACAGGTTCTCCACGCGCGACTCGTCCTGCGGGTCGGAGCTGGCGCGCAGCTCGGCGAGGTACCCGGTCTGCTCCAGCACCGCCTCCAGCACCACGGCCGGGGAGGCGCCGGACTCGGCGAGGGTGCGCAGGTCCGCGACGAGCTGGGCGAACCCCTTGACCGCGTTCAGCGACCGCGACACCAGGCCGATCGCCTCGTCGGCGCGCTGCAGCGCCTCGCCGAACCCGATCCGCTGGCGCTCGGCGAGGACCACGAGCGCGGCCTCGGCCCGGTCCCCGATGCCCCGCTTGGGGACGTTGAGGACCCGGCGCAGGTTGACGGTGTCGTCGGGGTTGTCCAGGACGCGCAGGTACGCGACGGCGTCCTTGACCTCGCGGCGCTCGTAGAAGCGGGTCCCGCCGACGACCTTGTACGGCAGGCCGGTGCGGATGAACACCTCCTCCAGCGACCGGGACTGCGCGTTGGTCCGGTAGAAGACCGCGACGTCCTTGTAGGTGACGCCCTCGTGGTCGTGCAGGCGGTCGATCTCCTCGGCGACGAACGCGGCCTCGTCGTGCTCGTCGTCGGCGACGTACCCGACGATCTGCTCCCCGGCCCCCGCGGCGGTCCACAGGTTCTTCGGCCGGCGGTCCTCGTTGAGCTTGATGACCTCGTTGGCGGCGGTGAGGATGTTCTGCGTCGAGCGGTAGTTCTGCTCCAGCAGGACGGTCGTCGCGTCGGGGTAGTCCTGCTCGAACTCCACGATGTTGCGGATCGTCGCGCCGCGGAAGGCGTAGATCGACTGGTCGGCGTCCCCGACGACCGTGAGCTCACCGCGCGGGACGGGCCCCTCGCCGGTGCCGACGAGCTCCTTCACCAGCACGTACTGGGCGTGGTTGGTGTCCTGGTACTCGTCGACCAGCACGTGCCGGAACCGGCGGCGGTAGTGCTCGGCGACGTCCGGGAAGGCCTGGAGGAGGTGGACGGTCGACATGATGAGGTCGTCGAAGTCCATCGCGTTGGCCTGCCGCAGCCGCTGCTGGTAGGTCCGGTAGGCGCGGGCCAGGACGCGCTCGGTCTCGGTGCCGTCCTCGGAGTGGGCGCGGTCGAAGAAGGCGTCCTCGTCGACCAGCTCGTTCTTGAGGTTGGACACCATGTTCGACATCGCGCGGGGGGCGTGCTTCTTGGGGTCGAGGTCCAGCTCGCGGCCGACCATCGCCATGAGCCGCTGGGCGTCGGCGGAGTCGTAGATCGAGAACGAGGTGCGCATCCCCAGGTGCTGGGCCTCGCGGCGCAGGATCCGCACGCAGGCGGAGTGGAACGTCGAGACCCACATGCTGCGCGCGCCCATGCCCACGACGTCGCCGACCAGGGACGCGACGCGCTCGCGCATCTCGGCGGCGGCCTTGTTGGTGAAGGTGATGGCGAGGATCTGACCGGGGGTGGCGCGCCCCTCGGCCAGCAGGTGGGCGATGCGGTGGGTGAGGACCCGCGTCTTGCCCGACCCGGCGCCGGCGACGATGAGCAGCGGGGTCCCGGAGTGGACGACGGCCTGGCGCTGCTGGGGGTTGAGCCCGGCGACCAGGGCCGCGGGGTCCAGGCCGCCGCGGCGCGCCGGGGCCGCCGGGCCGGCGGGGGCGGGGCCGGTGGGCGCGGCGGGGTCCGGGCCGTCGCCGGCGCCGAAGGGGAGGTCGTCGAAGAGTGTGCTCATCGTCCGTCCAGGGTAGGCCCGTCCCACGACACGGGCCGCCGTGCGGACGGGCGCCGGCGGGGGTTCGGTGGAGTCAGCGCCCGCCCCTCCGGTCGCCGGCCCCGCCCCCGCCCGGGGCGGGGCCACCAGCGCCCACCCGGTGGCGGACCAGAACGGTCGATGATGGACCACAACGGTCCAGCACGGTCTACAGTGGTCCCGTGCCACGACAGACCCGCGAGGAGATCGACGAGGAGATCCTCGACACTGCGGCGGCGCTGTTCGCCCGCCACGGCGTCGAGCAGACCTCCGTCCAACGCATCGCCGACGCCGTCGGCTACTCCAAGACCGGTCTGCTGCACCGGTTCCCCAGCAAGGAGGCGATCGCCGAGGCCACCGTCGCGCACACCGCCGCCCGCTTCGAGGCCGTCGCCGCCCGCGTCGGGGGCCGGCCCACCGGCCGCGACCGCGACCGCGCCGTCCTCGACGAGCTCGTCACCCTCGCCCAGACCCGCCCCGGCCTCGTCTCCTTCATGCTCACCTCCCTCAGCCAGGGCGCGCTGGGCACCGAGCGCCTCGACGCCCTCGGGGAGGTCCTCTTCCGCTGCTTCGGCGTCCCCCTCGCCCCCGGCGACCCCCCACCCACCGGCGAGGCGCTGCTGCGCGCCGTGCGCGTCACCAGCGCCGTGGGCGGCCTGGCCGTCGCCTCCCTCGCCTTCTGCGACCTGCCCGCCGCCGACCTGCGCACCGGACTGGTCACCACCGCGCTCAGCGCGCTCGGCCACCCCACCCCGACCGAGGAGAACTGAGATGGCCACCTTCCTGCACCGGCTGGGCGCGGCCGCCCTCCGGCACCGCCGGCTCGTCATCGCGCTCTGGGTCCTGCTGCTCGCCCTCGGCGGCGTCGGCGCGGCCACCCTGTCCGGCAAGACGGTCAACTCCTTCGAGATCCCCGGCCAGGAGTCCACGACCGCCCTGCGGCTCATCGGCGAGGAGTTCGGCGACACCGCCGACGGCGCCACCGCCCAGGTCGTCCTCCAGGTCCCGGCCGGTGAGCAGGTCACCTCCCCGGAGAACGCCGCGAGGGTCGCCGGCGTCGTCCAGGCCCTGGCCGCGCTGCCCGGCGCGCAGGGGGCCAGCAACCCCCTGGACCCGGCCAACCCCACCGTCTCCCCCGACCTGCGGGCCGCCTACAGCACCGTCTCCTACGGCGTCGCCCCGCCGGAGGTCACCGACGAGCAGCGGCAGGCGCTGCTGCGCGCCGTCGACGACGCCCGCGGCACCGGCCTGACCACCGAGGTCACCGGCAGCGCCACCCAGGGCGTCTCCACCATCGGCGGGGCCGCCGAGGCCCTCGGCGTCGTCGTGGCGCTCGTCGTGCTCGCCGTCACCTACGGCTCCCTCGTGGCGGCCGGCATGAACCTGCTCACGGCCGTCGTCGGCGTCGGGATCGGCGCGCTGGGCATCACCACCCTCACCGGGTTCGTCGACCTGCAGTCCACGACGCCGATCCTCGCCGTCATGCTCGGCCTGGCCGTCGGCATCGACTACGCGCTGTTCATCGTCACCCGCTTCCGGCACGAGCTCCTCGCCGGTCGCACGGTCGCCGAGGCCGTCCCGCTGGCCGTCGGCACCGCCGGGTCGGCCGTCCTCACGGCCGGGACCACCGTCGTCATCGCCCTCGCCGGCCTGGCCGTCGCCGGCATCCCCTTCCTCACCGAGATGGGCGTCGCGGCCGCCGCGACCGTCGTCGTCGCCGTCCTCGTGGCCCTCACGCTCGTCCCGGCCGCCCTCGGCGTCATCGGCCTGCGCGCCCTGCCCCGCTCCGCCCGCCGGGCGCTGACCCACGAGGGCGGCCGGCACGCGGCGCTCCCGCCCGCCGACCCCGAGCCCACCGGCCGCGGGTTCTTCGGGGGCTGGAGCCGCCTGGTCACCGGCCGGCGCTGGCTCAGCCTCGTCGCGGCCGTCGTCGCCCTCGGCGCCGTCTCGATCCCCGTCGCCTCGCTGCAGACCAGCCTGGCGACCTCCTGGCCCGACGACAGCACGCAGGAGAAGGCCCAGGAGATCCTCGCCGAGCGCTTCGGCGCCGGGGTCAGCGGCCCGCTGCTCGTCCTGACCCGCGGCACCGACGCCGTCGCCCGGGGCGGGGAGCTGAGCACCGAGCTCGGCCGCCTCGACGGGGTGGCCCTGACCACCCCGGCCGTCCCCAGCGCCGACGGGGACGCCGCGCTCGTGACGGTGATCCCCACGACCGCCCCCGACGACGAGGCGACCACCGACCTCGTGCACCGGATGCGCGACCTCGTCCGCGAGGACGCCTCCGCCACCCCGGCCTACGTGACGGGCGAGACCGCCGTCAGCGTCGACGTCAACGAGACGCTGGCGCAGGCCCTGCCGGTCTACCTCGTGCTCGTCGTCGGCCTCGCGTTCGTGCTGCTCGTGCTCGTCTTCCGCTCGATCCTCGTCCCCGTCGTGGGGGTCGTCGGGTTCCTGCTGACCATCGGCGCCTCCCTGGGCGCCACCACCGCGGTGTTCCAGTGGGGCTGGCTGAAGGACCTCGTGCACGCCGACACGACGGGGCCGCTGCTCAGCCTGGCGCCGATCATCGTCGTGGGGATCCTCTTCGGCCTCGCGATGGACTACCAGGTGTTCCTCGTCTCGCGGATGCACGAGGCGCACGCGCACGGCGCGGACCCGCTGCAGGCCGTGCGCACCGGGTTCCGGCAGGCGGCGCCGGTCGTCGTGGCCGCGGCGGCGATCATGTTCGCCGTCTTCGCCGGGTTCGTCCCCGAGGGCGACGCGACGATCAAGCCCATCGCGTTCGCCCTGGCCGTCGGGATCCTCGCCGACGCCGTCGTCGTCCGGATGGTCGCCGTGCCCGCCGCGCTGGCGCTGCTGGGCCGGGCGGCGTGGTGGCTGCCGCGCTGGCTGGCCTGGCTGCCCGTCCTGGACGTCGAGGGGGCCGCGCTGGAACGGCGCGACCGCACCCCCGGCCCCGCGCCGGACCCCGCCCCGAACGCCTGAACGAGGTCGGCACCGCCCTCCAGGAATGGAGGAGCGGTGCCGATGGTTGTGAGGACTGGTCGCCCCGGTACGTGTCCCCGGGCCTCAACCCCAGCCGCTGCGAGCGGCCACTCGCCGAGAGGCGACGCTCGGGGCGACCAGCTCCTGCTTCAGGCGCTCCGGCGCCGGGCCGCGACGGTGACGAGCAACCCGCCGGCCACGACGAGCGCGGCACCGGCCGCGACCCACGGCACCACCTCCACGCCCGTGTTCGCCAGCCGCCCGGTCCCGGCCGGCCGCGCGGTGGCCGTGGGCCGGGCGGTGGGCCGCCGGGCCGCGGGCGTCAGCACCGGCGCGCTGCTGGTCGGGCGCGCGGTCGGCACCGGCGCCGCCGTCGTCGGCGCGGGGGTCTGCGTGGGGGTCGGCGCCGGGGCGGCCACGGCCGCCCGGTACCGCGGTGCGGTGTCCGGGGCCAGGCGCTGGTTCTCCGGCAGCCCCAGGTAGGCGGTGAACGCCTCCAGGTCGGTCCGGCCGAGCTCGACGCGGTCGGTGGCCTCGGCGAAGGTGGTGAAGTTGTCGCCGCCGGAGGCCAGGAAGCTGTTCACCGTGACGCGGTAGGGCGCCGCAGGGTCCAGCTCCACCCCGTCCAGCGTCGCCGACGTGATGCGCTGCCCGGCGGGGGCGGCCTCGTCGTAGGTGAAGAAGAACCCCTTCGAGACGCCCAGGGCCAGGAAGGGCCGGGAGGACCCGGCCGGCTGCCACTGCTGCTCCAGGACCCGCCGGACCTGCGCCCCGGTGAGGGTCAGCGTCACGACGGAGTTCGCGAACGGCTGCACCGCGGCGGCCTCGGCGTAGGTGACGACGCCGTCGCCCTCGGCGCCGGAGGCGGCGAACAGCAGGTCGTCGCGGATCCCGCCGGGGTTCTCGAAGGCGATCTGCGCGCCCGCGCCCGCGGTCTGCTGCTTCTGCGCGTCGGCGATGAGGTTGCCCAGCGGGGACTGCGTGCCGCGGTCGTCGTCCTCGCCGGTGAAGGCGCGGGTGATGTCGGCCGTGATCGACCCGACGGGCCGCTGCCCGACCGTCTCGGCCACCGCGACGGCGTCGTCGACGATCCGCTGGACCTGCGCGTTCGGGGTGAACCCCACGACGTCGAGGACCTGGTGGCCGGCTGCGACGACCTGGCCGGTGGCGTCGACGTCCAGCACGAGGTGGTCGAAGGCCGTGGAGTAGCTCTCGGCCGACAGCACCGGGCGGTCGACGGCCCTGCCGGCCACCGGGAACGCGCAGTCGTAGCGCTGGTGCGTGTGGCCGGACAGGATCGCGTCGACCTGCGGGGAGGCGCCCCGCACGATCTGCCCGAAGGCGCCCTCGGTGGCGACGGCGGCGCAGTCGGTGGCCGAGGACCCCTCGTGGGCGAGCAGGACGACGACGTCGGCCTCGTCGTTGGCGGGGTTCCCGTCCGACAGCTGCGCGGCCACGGCGTTCGCCGCGGCGACCGGGTCGGTGAAGGTGAGGCCCGCGACGCCCTGCGGGGAGACCAGGCTCGCGGTCTGCTGCGTGACCACGCCGACGAGGCCGACGCGGACCCCGCCGACCTCGGTCGTCACGAACCCCGGCAGCGCGGGCGTGCCGTCGGCCTTCAGGACGTTCGCGGCCAGGTAGGGGAAGTCGGCCAACGGGTCGGCGCCGTTCGCGCCGGGGTCGCCGTTCACGCCGATCCGGTCGGTGAGGTCGGCGTAGCCCTGGTCGAACTCGTGGTTGCCGGCCGCCGAGGCCGCCACGCCCATCGCGTTCAGGGCGGCGAGGGTCGGCTCGTCCTGCTGGATGAACGAGGTGAACGTCGAGGCGCCGACGTTGTCGCCGACGGACAGGACCAGGGTGTTCGGGTTCTTCGCGCGCAGCGCGTCCATCGCGCCGGCCAGCTGCGCGACGCCGCCGACGGGGTCGCCGTCGTCGGTCTCGTCGGGGGCCTCCAGGCGGCCGTGCAGGTCGTTGAAGGCGCCGACCTGGAGGCGCGTGACGCCCGCGGCGGGGGCCGGCAGGACGTCGGGGACCTGCCCGGGCGCCGGGGCCGGGGAGGGCGTCGGCGTGGTCGCCGCTCCCGCCGGGCCGGCCAGCAGGGGGGTGCTCAGGGCGGCCACGGCGGCACCGGAGCACAGGAACCGGACGAGGGGGCGACTCGGGCGCATGATCTCGCTTCCACGGGCAGGGGCGGGCGATCGCCGATCCTGTCAGTCACAGCGACCTCAGCGGAACCCCCGGGCCGCGACCCGGACGGTGCTCAGGTGCGGCACCCGGGTGCGGCGACCGGGTGCGGCGCCTCAGGCGACCTGCGCGTCGCCCTGCGCGATCCGCAGGCCGCGCAGCGCCACCCCGACCAGGCCGACGCCCTCGGCCTCCTCCAGCGGGACCCACCGGGCCAGGTCGGTGCTGCCCCCCACGTCCAGGACCTCCGGCTCGCGGACCTCCAGCGGCTCGGCCCGGACCAGGACCCGCACGGCGTGGAAGTCCTCCAGGACCCCGCGCGGGGACCGGCCCGTGAAGTGCTCGGCGCCGATCTCGGCCAGCCCCGTCACCCGCACGTCCATCCCGGTCTCCTCGTGCACCTCGCGCACGACGGCGCTCAGGGGGTGCTCGCCGTGGTCGACCCCGCCGCCGGGCAGCGTCCAGCGCCCCGGGCTCGGGGTCCGGGCGCTGAGGCGGGTCAGCAGCAGCGCCCCGTCGGACACGACGACGGCGTAGCAGGCCAGCCGCTGCCGCACCACGGGCGCGTCCGCGCGCCCGGGCGCCAGCCGCACCCGCTCGGCGGGGTCCAGGACGACGTCGGCGTCGGGCGCCAGCGGCCACTGCTGCGGCGCCGGGACCCGCTGCGCGCCGGCCGCACCGGCCAGGGCGTCCGGGGCGCGGCCGGCCAGGACCAGGTGCACCGTGTGCAGGTCGAGGCCGTCGTCCTCGCGGCGGCCGTCGACGACCGCGAGGAGCGCACCGGTCTCCAGGCCGCCGGGCCCGCCGTGGACGCGCGCCAGGGCCGCGGCCGGCGTCTCCCCGTGGGCCAGCAGCGCCCACGGCAGCACGCCGCCGACCAGGAGCAGCCGGCCGTCCTCGACGTCGGCGAGGTGGACCGCGACGCGCTGGAGCGCGCTCACGCCGCCGTCGCGGAGCGGGCGTCCAGCCGGGCGCGCACGTCCCGGGTGTTGCGGAGCTCGGCGTAGAAGGACAGGAACGGGATCGTCCCGGCGAGCGCCGTCAGCAGCATCCGGCTCCACGACCAGCGGACCCGGTTGCCCAGGTCGAAGGTCGTGATGAGCAGCACGACGTACAGCCAGCCGTGCGCGACCCCGACGGTGGCGACGATCGCGTCCCCGCCGCCGAAGGCGTCGAGGTACTTCTGCGGCATGCCGACCAGGACCAGCACGACGAGGCCGATGCCGGTCAGCCAGGCCATCACCCGGTAGCGGGTCAGGGCGGCGCGCACCTTGGGCGCCGAGCGCAGGTCGCCCGCGGGTCGGGGGGTCGCGTCAGGGCTCACCGGGCACCACTCATGTCTCGTCCTCCAGCACCGTCCGCGGGTTCGTCCACCCGCGCTCGGGGGTCATCCTCCCCCGGCCCCGTCCGCTCGTCGCGCACGGCCCTGAACCACATGACGACGGCGAAGAGGCCGAAGACCCACCACTGCCCGGCGTAGGCGAGGTTGCGCCAGTCCAGCCGGCGGCTGGACTGCCCGGGGTCGGCGGGCGGGACGGCTCGCAGCCCCTCGGCCGGGGAGGTCTGGGTGACGTAGGCGTTGGCGACGGGGTAGTCGACGCGGTTGACGAGGTCCGCGGCGCTGACGACCCAGGTCTGCCCGGCGGGCAGCGCGTCGGCGGAGGGGGCCACGTCGGAGGCCTCCGGGGGCTGGACGACCCCGGTCAGGTCGACGGGGCCGACCGGCAGCGCGGGCGCGGGCTGCCCCTGCGGCACCCAGCCGCGGACGACGGGGACGCCGGAGCCGTCGGGCAGGACCACGACGCCGACCACCCAGGAGCCCACGGCGCCGTCCAGCGGGCGGCCGGGGGCGAGCAGGTCCACGGCGGGGTCGAAGGTGCCGGACACCTCGACGCGGTGGCCGACCTCGTCGGCCGACAGGACGGCGGCGGCGCCGGGGGCCCCGGCGTCGACGACGCTGCTGACCGGCACGACGGGCTTGAGCGCGGGGGGCTCGGACACGACGACGTTCCCGCGCTGCCACTGCCAGACCCCGAGGCCGCCGCAGACCAGGACGATCACGAGGGCGACGACGGTCAGGACGACGACCCGCCCGGTGGGGGCGGGCCTGCGGTCCTCGTCCAGCCGGTCCTCGTTCACCGCCCCAGGTTACGCGGGGCGCCGGGGACGGCGGTCAGCTCGTGCGCCCGAACTGGTCCCGGCGGGCCGTCGTGGTGGTAGCGGAGTGCCAGGATCGGCGGTAGCGCTTTCCGCGGGACGGCCGGTCCGGCCGGGCGCCCGCCCCCGGGTACCGGGTGTCGGCGCCGAGGAACGGAACGGTGAACGCCAAGGCGGTCAGCAGGACGAGGATCAGGACCAGGCTCATCGCGACCACCGACCGCTATTGATGTCGGACCAGATAGCGCTATTGTCATCTCTCATGGACCACGGTAGCAGTGTGCAGCGCGTCACCACCAGCCTCCGCGAGCTGGCGGCCGCCCTGCCCGCCGGGAGCAAGCTGCCCAGCAGCCGGCGGCTCGTCACCGACCTCGGCGTCGGGCCCGTCACCGTCCAGCGCGCCGTCGACGCCCTCGTCGCCGACGGCACCGTCGTCACCCGCCCCGGGGCCGGCACCTTCGTCGCCCGCGCCGCCCGCACCGCCACCGTCGACACCGACTGGCAGCGCGTCGCCCTCGGCGCCTCCCCCGTCCAGGCCGAGGGGGTCCTGTCCGCCCTGACCGTGCCGTCCCAGAACGTCCTCGACATGGCCCGCGGCTACCTCGACCCCACCCTGCAACCCACCTCGCGGCTCGCCTCCGCGATGGCCCGCGCCGCCCGCCGCCCCGAGGCGTGGTCGGTGCCGCCGCTGTCCGGCGTCCCCGAGCTGCGCACCTGGTTCGCCCAGCAGCTCGGCGCCGACCGCGACGACGTGTTCATCAGCCCCGGCGGCCAGGGCGCGCTGTCCACCGTCCTGCGCTCCATCGTCCCGGCCGGCAGCCCCGTCCTCGTCGCCGTGCCCAGCTACCCCGGCGTCATCTCGCTGCTGCGCAGCGCCGGGCTCGTCCCCGTCCCCGTCCCCACCGACGCCGACGGCGTGCGCCCCGAGCTGCTCCAGCGCGCCTTCGAGCAGTCCGGGTCGCGGCTGCTGTACCTGCAGCCCACCTACGCCAACCCCGACGGCTCCGTCCTGTCCGCCGACCGCCGCCGCCCCGTCCTCGACCTCGCCGCCGCCGCCGGGGCGTTCATCGTCGAGGACGACTTCGCCCGCTGGCTCGGCCACGGCCCCACGACCACCCCCTCGCTGCTGCGCGACGACACCGACGGGCGGGTCATCACCGTCAACTCCCTGTCCAAGGTCTCCGGCCCCAGCCTGCGCGTCGGCTGCGTCGTCGCCCGCGGGCCGGTGGCGCGGCGCATCGCCGGGCTCAGCTTCGTCGACCACCTCATCGTGTCCCGGCCGCTGCAGGAGGCCGCCGTCGAGCTGGTCACCGGTGCCGGGTGGAACGCGCACCTGCGGGGGCTGTCCGCCGCGCTCGGCGCCCGCCTGGACACCCTGGCGACCGCGCTGGCCCGCGAGCTGCCCGAGTGCGCCTTCACCCGGCCCCGCGGCGGGTTCTCGCTGTGGCTGCGGCTGCCGCGCGGCGTCGACGACCTCGAGGTCGCCCGCCGCACCCGCGAGCGCGGCCTCGTCGTCGGGCCCGGCCGGCACTACGTCGTCGCCGAGGAGGACGCCACCCACCTGCGGCTGTGCTACGCCGCGATCACCGAGCAGCAGATCCCCGCCGCCGTGGAGATCCTCGCCGGGTCGCTGTGACCGCCACGGGGACGGGGTCGACCGGACCGGTGCCGCGCACCCCCACGCTCGACACCTCCCCCACCCCCGCCGGCCCGGTCGTCCTGCGCGAGGCCCGGCGCGAGGACGTCCCGGCCGTCGCCGGTCTGCTCCTCGACGACCGGCTCGGCCGCGCGCGGGGGTCCACCGACGACCTCGCGCCCCACCTCGCCGCCGACCGGCGCCGCGGGTGCACCACCGTGCAGCTGACGACCCACCTCGAACGCACCGACGCGCACCGCTCCCACGAGCGCCTGGGGTCCGTGGCCTCGCGCGCGGGGGTGGAGCTCACCCCCTGACCGCCCCAGGACGCCGGACGCCCCCTCGCGGCGGACCGCGAGGGGGCGTCGGGACGACCCGGGTTCAGGCGGGGATCACTCCCACTCGATGGTGCCCGGCGGCTTGCTCGTCACGTCGAGCACCACCCGGTTCACCTCGTCGACCTCGTTGGTGATGCGCGTGGAGATCCTCGCCAGCACGTCGTACGGCAGCCGCGACCAGTCCGCCGTCATGGCGTCCTCGGAGGACACCGGCCGCAGCACGACCGGGTGGCCGTAGGTGCGGCCGTCGCCCTGCACGCCCACGCTGCGCACGTCCGCGAGCAGCACCACCGGGCACTGCCAGATCTCGCGGTCCAGCCCGGCCGCGGTGAGCTCGGCGCGGGCGATGGCGTCGGCCGCGCGCAGGATCTCCAGCCGCTGCGGCGTCACCGCCCCCACGATGCGGATCGCCAGGCCCGGGCCCGGGAACGGCTGCCGGTGCACCATCGCCTCGGGCAGCCCCAGCTGCACGCCGACCGCGCGGACCTCGTCCTTGAACAGCGCGCGCAGCGGCTCGACCAGCTCGAAGGCCAGGTCGTCCGGCAGGCCGCCGACGTTGTGGTGGCTCTTGATCGTCGCCGCGCCCGTCCCGCCGCCGGACTCCACGACGTCGGGGTACAGGGTGCCCTGCACGAGGAACCTCACCTCGCCGCCGTCCGCGCCCTCGGCGGCGACGACGTCGCGCGCGGCCTGCTCGAACACGCGGATGAACTCGCGGCCGATGATCTTCCGCTTCTGCTCGGGGTCGCTGACCCCGTCGAGGGCGTCGGCGAACCGCTGCACGGCGTCCACGACGTGCAGCTTCACGCCCGTCGCGGCGACGAAGTCCTTCTCGACCTGCTCGGCCTCGCCGGCGCGCAGCAGCCCGTGGTCCACGAACACGCACGTCAGCTGGTCCCCGACCGCGCGCTGCACCAGCGCACCGGCCACCGCCGAGTCCACCCCGCCCGACAGCGCGCAGATGACCTTGCCGTCGCCGATCTGGGCGCGGATGCGGGCGACCTGCTCCTCGATGACGTTGCCCGTCGTCCAGTCCGGGTCGATCCGCGCGCCCTCGCGCAGGAAGTTCACCAGCACGTCCTGGCCGTGCTCGGAGTGCTTGACCTCCGGGTGCCACTGCACGCCGTACAGGCGCCGCTCGTCGTCCTCGAACGCCGCGACCGGCGTCCCCGGCGTCGAGGCCGTCACCCGGAAACCCTCCGGGGCGCGGGAGACGCTGTCCCCGTGGGACATCCACACGTTCTGCGCCGCCGGCTGGTCGCGCAGCAGCGTCGAGGCCGCCGCGTCCGGCAGCTCCGCCGGCGTCCCGCCGTACTCGCGGCGGCCCGTGCGGGCGACGTCGCCGCCGAGGGCCTTGGCCATCGCCTGGAAGCCGTAGCAGATGCCGAGCACGGGGACCCCCGCCTCGAACAGCGCCGGGTCGACCTGCGGGGCGTCCGGCGCGTACACGCTCGACGGGCCGCCGGACAGGATCACCGCGGCCGGGTCCTTCGCCAGCATCTCCGCCACCGGCATCGAGCTCGGCACGATCTCGGAGAACGTGTCCGCCTCCCGGACCCGGCGCGCGATCAGCTGCGCGTACTGGGCCCCGTAGTCGACGACGAGGACCGGTCGGTGGGTGCGCTCCGCAGCCACCTCGGGGTTCTCCTGTGCGGTCTCGCTCTCGGGCGCATCCGGCGTCACGCCCCCAGGGTATCCGCCGGCGCGGACCCGGCGGTAAACCCCGTGGAAGCCCCCGGGGACAGCGATTACCGTCGGTGCACGTGCGCTCCCTCCCCCTGAGCGACCCCGGCACCCCCGACGTGACCTCCCCCACCCGGTTCCTGCTGCGCACCGCCGCGCTGCAGTGGCGGCCGATGGTGGCCGGGTCAGCGGTCGGGACCCTGTGGTTGCTGTCCCAGGCCGTCCTGCCCGCCGCGATCGGCCGCGCCGTCGACGAGGGCGTCGTGGACGGCGACGCCGCCGCCCTCACCCGCTGGTCGCTGGTCGTCCTGGCCCTGGCCGTCGTCACCTCCTGGGCGGCGGTCGTGCGCCACCGCTTCGGCGTCACCAACTGGCTCACCGCCTGCTTCCGCACCCTCCAGCAGGTCGGCCGGCACACCTCCCGCGCCGGGACGGCCGTCACCGAGCGGCTGCCCCAGGGCGAGGTCATGGCCTCCATCGCCTCCGACGGGCCCCGCCTGGCCGACGCCTTCGACGTCACCCAGCGCGCCGTGGCCTCCGTGGCCGCCGTCGCCGTCGTCGCCGTCCTCGTGCTGCGCACCTCCGTGCCCATCGGCCTGGTCATCCTCGTCGGCGTCCCCGTCGTGATGGCGCTGCTGCTGCTGCTCCTGCGCCCCCTGCAGGAGCGGCAGCGCGTGCACCGCAAGCTGTCCGGCGAGCTCACCTCGATCGGCACCGACACCGTGCGGGGCCTGCGGATCCTGCGCGGCATCGGCGGCGAGGAGGTCTTCCTGGACCGCTACCGCGCCAAGAGCCAGCAGGTCCGCGCCGCCGGCGTGCGCGTCGCCGTCTGGGAGTCCTCCCTGGAGGCCCTGCAGGTCCTCGTCCCCGGCCTGCTCGTCGCCGCCCTCGTCTGGGCCGGCGCCCGCGCCACCGCCCGCGGCGAGATCACCCCCGGCGACCTCGTCGCCCTCTACGGCTACGCCGCGTTCCTCACCTCCCCGCTGCGGATGCTCGTCGAGGCCGCCGACAAGTACGTCCGCGCCCTCGTCGCCGCCCGCCGCCTCACCACGCTGCTGGAGGTGCCGCCCGCCGTCACCGACGACGGGACCGCCACCACCGCCGGCGGGGCCCTGGACGACCCCGACTCCGGCGTCCACGCCGCCGCCGGCGCCCTCACCGCCGTCGTCTGCGACCCGCCCGAGGACGCCGCCGCGCTCGCCCGCCGGCTCACCCGCTTCGACGACGACACCCGCGCCACCCTCGGCGGGGTCCCGCTGCGGCGGCTGCCGGTCGCCGAGGTCCGCCGCCGCGTGCTGCTGTCCGAGGACGACGCCCAGCTGTTCAGCGGCACCGTCCGCGAGCAGGTCGACCCCGAGCACCGGCACACCGACGCCGAGGTCCTCGCCGCCGTCGACGTCGCCGACGCCCGCGACGTCCTCGACCTCGTCGACGGCGGCCTGGCCGGCGCCGTCACCGAGCGCGGCCGCTCCCTGTCCGGGGGCCAGCGCCAGCGCCTGGCCCTGGCCCGCGTGCTGGCCCGCGACCCCGAGGCGCTCGTCCTGGTCGAGCCCACCAGCGCCGTCGACGCCCACACCGAGGCCCGGATCGCCGCGCGCCTGCGCACCGCCCGCACCGGCCGCACGACGGTCGTCGCCACCGCCAGCCCGCTCGTCCTGCCCCAGGTCGACGAGGTCTGCTGGGTCCGCGACGGGCGCCTGGCCGCCCGCGGCCGGCACGCCGACCTGCTCGCCCGCGACGCCGGGTACCGCCGGTTCGTGACCCGCGACGCCGCGGCCGACGTGCCCGCCCCCCGCCCCGCTCCCCCGACCACCGCGACCGCCGAGGACCGCCCGTGAGCCCGAAGACCCTGCCGGTCGCCGACCGGGCGCACGTCCTGCGCGACGTGCGGCGCCTGCTGACCCAGCACCGCGGCCCCGGGCTGCGGATGCTCGGGCTGCACGCCCTGGCCGCCGTCGCCGGCCTCGCCGGGCCGTTCCTGCTCGGCCGCCTCGTCGACGACGTCGTGGGCGCCGTCCGCGACGGGACCGCGTTCGCCGCCGTCGCGCACCGCGTCGACGTCGCCGTCGCCGCCCTCGTCGCGGCCGTCGTCGCGCAGGCCGTCCTGGCCCGGCTCGCCCGGCAGCGCTCCCTCGTGCTGGCCGAGGGCGTCTTCGCGCAGCTGCGCGAGGAGTTCCTCGCCCGCGCCACCGCGCTGCCGCTGTCGGTCGTCGAGCAGGCCGGGACCGGCGACCTCGTCTCGCGCACCACCAACGACGTCGACGCCCTCAGCTACACCGTCCGGTACGGGGCCCCGGCGATCCTCGTCGCGTCCGTCACCTCCGTGCTGACCGTCGTGGCCGCGGTGCTCTCCGGGCCGCTCGTCGCGCTCGCCGTCCTCACCGGCCTGCCCGGGCTGCTGCTGGCGACCCGCTGGTACCTGCGCCGCGCCCCGCAGGGGTACGCCGCCGAGCGCGCCGAGTGGGGCCGCATCTCCACGACCCTCGGCGAGAACGTCGAGAACGTCCGGACCGTGGAGGCCCTCGGCCTGGCCGACCACCGCGTCCGCCGGGTCGACGACGTCATCGGCCGCACCGTCGAGCGCGAGCGGTACACCCTGTCGCTGCGGACCGTGTGGTTCCCCAGCATCGAGATGTCCTACCTGCTGCCCGTCGTCGTGGCGCTGCTGTGGGGCGGGTTCCTCGTGCGGCACGACCTGCAGACCGTCGGGCAGGTGACGACCGTCGTCCTGTACCTGCGCCAGCTCGTCGGCCCCGTCAACGAGCTGCTCGCCTGGTGGGACGAGCTGCAGGTCGGGCAGGCCTCCTTCGCCCGCGTCGTGGGGCTGTCCGCGGTCGAGCCCGACCGGGTCGCCCGCCCCGACGAGCCCGTCTCCGACGAGATCTCCGCCGACCGGGTGGGGTTCTCCTACACCGCCGGGCGGCCCGTCCTGCACGACGTCTCGCTGTCCCTCGAACCGGGCGAACGGCTCGCGATCGTGGGGCCCACCGGCGCCGGGAAGTCCACCCTCGGGCGGCTGCTGGCCGGGATCAACCCGCCCAGCGACGGCTCGGTGCGCGTCGGCGGCGCCGAGGTCACCGGGCTGCCGCTGGACGAGCTGCGCTCCCGCATCGCCCTGGTCACCCAGGAGCGGCACGTGTTCGCGGCCTCGCTGCGCGACAACGTCGCCCTCGCCGCCCCCGGCTCCTCCGACGAGCAGGTCCTCGACGCGCTCGAGGCCGTCGACGCCCGCGACTGGGTGCGCGCGCTGCCCGACGGGCTCGACACCGGCGTCGGGGAGAACGGGCTGGCGCTGTCGGCGGCGCAGGCGCAGCAGGTGGCGCTGGCCCGGCTCGTGCTGGCCGACCCGCACACCCTCGTCCTGGACGAGGCGACGTCGCTGCTGGACCCGAACGCGGCCCGGCACCTGGAGCGGTCGCTGGCCGCGGTCCTGGAGGGCCGCACGACGGTGGCCATCGCGCACCGGCTGCACACCGCCCACGACGCCGACCGGATCGCCGTCGTCGAGGGCGGCCGCATCACCGAGCTCGGCACCCACCACGAGCTGGTCGACGCGGGTGGTCCCTACGCGCACCTGTGGCGCAGCTGGCACGGCGAGGCGTAACCTGGGAGGAGTTCACTCTCAGGGCTCCGGTGCGTCAGTGGTGGGGAGGCGCACCCGCGACGCTGGAGCCTACCCGTGAGCACCACCACCACCGCCCCGACCCTGCTGTCCCGCTACGCGCGGCTGCCGCAGATCGCCGGGCCCACCTACCTGCCGCTGACCGCCCTGGGGCGGCTGCCCATCACGATGGTGCCGCTGGCCGTCCTGGCCCTGGTCACCGCCGCCAGCGGCTCGGTCGCCGTGGGCGGGCTCGCGAGCGCCGCCGCGGCCGTCGGGGAGGCCGTCGGGGTCCCCGTCGTCGGCTGGTTCGCCGACCGGCGCGGCCAGCGGACGGTCCTGCTGACGGTCGTGCTGCTGCACCTGCTGGCCCTGGCCGGTCTGTTCACCGCGCTGGGGACCGCCGGGACCCCCGTGGTGCTGGCCGCGGCCGCCGGGGTCGGGTTCACCCTGCCCTCGGTCGGCGGGTTCTCCCGGGCGCGGTGGCTGCGGATGGCCCGGGACCCGCACGACGTGACGACGGCGTTCGCGGCCGAGGGCACGATCGACGAGGCGACGTTCATCCTGGGCCCGGCGCTGGTGGGGGCCGTCGGGGTGCTGGGCAGCCCGGCGGCGGCGCTGCTGACGTCCGCGGGGCTGACGACGGTGTTCGTCTCGGCGTTCGCGCTGCACCGCACCCACCGGCACACCGCGCCGCTGCCGGGCGCCGAGCGCCGCGCGGCGGGCCGGGTGCCGTGGACGGTCGCGGTGCCGGTGCTGGGGATGCTGTGCCTGGGCACCGTGTTCGGCGCCACCCAGACGGGGGTGACGGCCGCGGCCGAGACCGTCGGGTCGGCGTCGCTGGGGTCGCTGGTCTACGCGGTGTCGGCGATCGGGTCGACGGTGACGACGCTGTGCCTGGTGCTGCTGCCGGCGCGGTTCACGCTGCGCGCGCGGTGGGCGGTGTGCGGGCTGGGCCTGCTGGCCGGGGCGGGCGCGATGGCGCTGGTCGCCGACCGGCTGGGCGCGCTGGCGGTGGCGGTGCTGTTCCTGGGGCTGTTCGTCGGGCCGGCGCTGGTGACGGTGAACACGCTCGCGGCGCGGCTGGCCCCGCAGGGCCGGGGCGCCTTCCTGATGGCGCTGCTGAACTCCGGCATCGTGCTGGGGGTCGCGACCGGCGCGTCCGCGGGCGGGGCGCTGGCCGAGCACCACGGCCCCGCGTGGGGCTTCGCCGTCGTCGCGGCGGCCGGGGCGCTGCTGGCCGCGACGGCCGCCGTCGCCCCTGCGCGCGACGTCAGGCGGTGAGCTCGGCGAAGTCGACGCCGGTCCACTCCGCCGACCGCGCCCACAGCCACGCGGCGTCGGCGGTGTCGTAGGCGGAGGGGCTGGCGGGGACCTGCACGGGGAAGCCCCGCCACTCCTGCCGCCCGCCGGGGCCGAAGTACTCCCCGCCCACCGCGGCGGGGTCGGTGGCCGCGCGCAGCAGCGGCCAGGCGCCCTGCGCGGCGGGCTGGCCCACGGCGCGGCCGAGGACCTGCGCGAACGCCTCGCCGACCCGGTTGCCGGCCAGCGGCGTCATCTTCCACAGGTTCGTGTCGGACAGGCCCGGGTGCGCGGCCGTGGACACGATCGGGGCGCCGACGGCCGCGGCGCGGCGCTGCAGCTCGAAGGCGAACAGCAGGTTCGACAGCTTCGACTGCCCGTACGCCAGCCACTTCTGGTAGCTGCGCTCGGACTGGTAGTTCTCCCGGTTCAGCCGGCCGAACCGGTGGGCGACGCTCGCCACGCTCACCACGCGGCCCCCGCCGCCGGCCAGCAGCGCCGGCAGCAGCAGGCCCGTGAGGGCGAAGTGGCCCAGGTGGTTCGTGCCGACCTGCGTCTCGAACCCGTCGACCGTCCGGCCGAACGGCGGCACCATGACGCCCGCGTTGTTCACGAGGACGTCGAGGCCGGAGCGGCGGTGCAGCACCTCGGAGGCGGTGCGCCGGACGCCGGCCAGGTCGGCCACGTCGAGGGCGACGAGCTCGACCTGCGGGTCGACGCCGGAGTCGCGGACCTCGGCGGTCAGGCGGGCCACCGCGGCCCGGCCCCGCTCGGGGTTGCGGCAGGCCAGCAGGACGTCCGCGCCGCGGCGGGCGAACTCCGTCGCCACGTGGAACCCCAGGCCGGAGTTCGCGCCGGTCACCAGCACCGTGCGCCCCTCCTGCGGGCCCATCGCGTCGGGCGTCCAGGGGGTGGTGGGGTCCTGCTGGGTCACGGAGCTCCTCAGGCGGGCTGGTACGGGGACACGACGACCTCGATGCGCTGGAACTCCTTGAGGTCGGAGTACCCGGTGGTGGCCATCGACCGCCGCAACGCGCCCATGAGGTTGGTGGTCCCGTCCGCGACGCGGCCGGGGCCGTTGAGGATCTCCTCCAGCGGCGCGCTGGTGCCGACCCGGACGCGCTCACCGCGCGGCAGCACCGCGTGGTGGGCCTCCGGGCCCCAGTGCCAGCCGCGGCCGGGGGCCTCGGTGGCGCGGGCCAGGGAGGCGCCGAGCATGACGGCGTCGGCGCCGCAGGCGATCGCCTTGACGATGTCGCCGGACGTGCCGACCCCGCCGTCGGCGATGACGTGCACGTACCGGCCGCCGGACTCGTCCATGTAGTCGCGGCGGGCGGCGGCGACGTCGGCGACGGCCGAGGCCATCGGGGCGTGGATGCCCAGCGCGGTGCGCGTGGTGTGCGCCGCTCCCCCGCCGAACCCGACGAGGACCCCGGCCGCGCCGGTGCGCATCAGGTGCAGGGCCGCGGTGTACCCGGCCGCCCCGCCGACGACGACGGGCACGTCGAGCTCGTAGATGAAGCGCTTGAGGTTCAGCGGCTCGCTGCGGCCGGAGACGTGCTCGGCCGAGACCGTGGTGCCGCGGATGACGAACAGGTCGACGCCGGCGTCGACGACGACCTTCCAGAACTCCTGCGTGCGCTGCGGCGAGAGGGCACCGGCGACGGTGACGCCGGCGGCGCGGACCTCGGCGAGGCGGCTGGTGATGAGCTCGGGCTTGATCGGCTCGGCGTAGATCTCCTGCATGCGCGGGGTCGCCACCGCCGGGTCCAGCGCGGCGATCTCGGCCAGCAGCGGCTCGGGGTCCTCGTACCGGGTCCACAGGCCCTCGAGGTCGAGGACGCCCAGGCCGCCGAGGCGGCCCAGCGCGACGGCCGTGGCGGGCGAGGCGACGGAGTCCATCGGCGCGCTCATCACGGGGATGTCGAAGTGGTACGCGTCGATCTGCCACGTCGTGGAGACGTCTTCGGGGTCGCGGGTGCGCCGGCTGGGGACGACGGCGATGTCGTCGAAGCTGTAGGCGCGTCGCCCCCGCTTGCCGCGGCCGATCTCGATGTCAGACACGGCCTCAGGCTACCTGCTGCGGCCCGCGCGCCGATCACGCGCGGGCCGCGGCGGCGGCCCGGTGACGGGTCAGCGACCGCTGTAGTTCGGCGCCTCGACCGTCATCTGGATGTCGTGCGGGTGCGACTCCTTCAGCCCCGCGGGGGTGATGCGGACGAACCGGCCACCGGCCTGCAGCTCGGGGACGGAGCGCGCACCGGCGTAGAACATCGACTGGCGCAGCCCGCCGACGAGCTGGTGCGCGACCGCGCCCAGCGGCCCGCGGTACGGCACCTGGCCCTCGACGCCCTCGGGCACGAAGCGGTCGTCGGAGGCCACGTCGTTCTGGAAGTAGCGGTCCTTGGAGAAGGAGCGCCCGCCCTGCCGGGTCTGCTGGGCCCCCAGCGAGCCCATGCCGCGGTAGCTCTTGAACTGCTTGCCGTTGATGAAGACCAGGTCGCCCGGGCTCTCGTCGCAGCCGGCCAGCAGCGACCCCAGCATCACGGTGTCGGCGCCGGCCACGAGGGCCTTGGCGATGTCGCCGGAGTACTGCAGGCCGCCGTCGCCGATGACCGGGACCCCGGCGGGCTTGGCGGCGCGGGAGGCCTCGTGGATCGCGGTGACCTGCGGGACGCCGACGCCCGCGACGACGCGCGTGGTGCAGATCGACCCCGGGCCGATCCCGACCTTGATGCCGTCCACGCCGGCGTCGACGAGCGCCTGCGCCGCGGCGCGGGTCGCGACGTTGCCGCCGACGACGTCGACGTGCGCGGCCGCGCTGTCGCCCTTGAGCCGGGAGATCATCTGCAGCACGGCCTGGGAGTGCCCGTGCGCCATGTCGACGACGAGCACGTCCACGCCCGCCTCGACCAGGCCCATGGCCCGCTTCCAGGCGTCCTCGAAGATGCCGATCGCGGCGGCCACCCGCAGCCGGCCGTCCTCGTCCTTGGTGGCCAGCGGGTACTTCTCGGACTTGACGTAGTCCTTGACGGTGATCAGGCCGGTGAGGCGGCCCCCGCCGTCGACGATCGGCAGCTTCTCGATCTTGTGCTGGCGCAGCAGCTGCATCGCGTCGTCGGTCGAGACGCCGACGGGCGCGGTGACCAGCGGGGCCTTGGTCATGACCTCGCGCACGGGCCGGGTGAAGTCCGACTCGAACCGCAGGTCGCGGTTGGTGACGATGCCGACGAGGCGGCCGTCGGCGTCGACGACGGGGACGCCGGAGATGCGGTAGCGCCCGCACAGGGCGTCCACGTCGGCGAGGGTGGCGTCGGGGGTCGTGGTGACGGGCTGGGTGACCATGCCCGACTCCGACCGCTTGACGAGGTCGACCTGGTTGGCCTGCTCCTCGGCGGACAGGTTGCGGTGCAGCACACCGAGACCACCCTGACGGGCCATCGCGATGGCCATCCGGGACTCGGTGACGGTGTCCATCGCCGAGCTCAGCAGCGGGATCCGCAGGCTGATGCGCTTGGACACGCGGGTCGACGTGTCGACCTCGGAGGGGATGACGTCGGACTCACCGGGCAGCAGCAGGACGTCGTCGTAGGTCAGGCCCACGAAGCCGAAGGGGTCGTTCTCGGACGCTTGTCCGTCGGGGATCTGCGCGCTCACCCCCACGAGTCTACGAGCCGGCCGGGGCCTCGTCGGACGCGTCCGGGACCCCGGTCCCGGACGGGGCCGGGTCGGCCGTCCCGGGCACCGGGACGAGCCCGGCGCTGGGGGACGGTTCCACCACGGCGGGCAGCGTGGGCGTGGCGACGGCCGGCTCGTCGGTGCCGGGCGCGGGGCCGGTCGCGGCGCCCGGGTCCGGCGGGGTCGCGCCGGGGGTCTGGTCCGTCGTCGGCTCGGCGCTGGGGACCGGGTCGGTGGGCGTGACGTCCGGGTCCTGCGTCGGGACCTCGGTCGGCTCCTGGGTCGGCGTGCCGGTCGGCTCCTGGGTCGGGACGTCCGTGGCCGGGGCCGTGGGCGTGTCCGCGGGTGCGCTGGACCCGGGGGCCTGCGGGGGCCCCGTGGGGGCCGAGGGGCCCGCGGGCGCGTCGCCCGAGCCGCCGGCGGGGGCGTTCGGGACGACGGGCACGACCGGCACCGCCGGCGACGTGCCGGTGGCCCGCGGCGGGGTCGCGGACCCGGCGGCCCCGGTCGGGCCGGTGGGCCCGGTCCCGTCGGCGCCGCCCGTCGCGGACGGGCTGGGCGTCGCCGTCGGGCGCTCGGCCTGCCGCGTGGGCGCCCACGCGGGCGTGGGCGTGGCGACGACCGCCACGTCGGCGAGGGTGGTGCCGGTGGGCGAACCGGTCGGCGAGGCCGTCGGCGACCCGGTGGGGGCGTCGAGCGCCACGCCGGTCAGGTCGCCCTCGGCCGCGAGGACGGCGAGCGCCTCGTCGACCCGCTGCACGACGGCGGCGTCGACGTCGGCGCCGTCGAGCTGGCGCCGCAGGTTCTTCAGCCGCGCCGAGGCGGACTCGTCGTCGCCGGCCTGGGCGAGGGCCTGCACCTGGCTCAGCTCGCGCTGGACGCGCTCGGCGGGCGTGCCGGCGAAGGCCTGGAAGACGGTGTCGGGGAACCAACCGGGCAGCTGGGAGGCGAAGGAGGCTGCGACCCGGCCGTCGCGGTCGCCCAGCGGGCCGACGCCGGTGGCGGCCGCGGCGGCCGTCCCGCCGAGCAGCGTCAGGACCGCGGCGGCCGCGACGGTCCCGCGGCCCAGGCGCTGCAGGGTGCGGCGCCGGGCCAGCAGGACCCGCGGGGCGGGGACGTGCTCGGGCGCGAGGCCGGCGCCGTCGAGGTCGGGCAGCTCCACGGGCCGCACGCCGGCGGTCTCGGGGTCGGCGTGCAGGGCGTAGGAGTCCAGCAGCCGGGCGACGGCGTCGGACAGGTCGCCGGTGGTGGCCTCGTGCCGGCCGAGGCGGTCCAGCAGGGCGTCGGTGGCCAGCAGGTCGGGCACGGAGAAGGAGTTGTCGTCCACGTCCACGTCCCCCCCTGCCTGGTCGCTCGTCGTCTCGTCGGTGGTGGTGCCGGTGGTGCTGGTGGCGTCGCCGCGGACGCCGCGCAGGTGGCCGCGGCGGCGTCCGCCGCGCGAGCCGTCGTCCCCGGTGCTCACGGCGCCACCTGCAGGGAGGCGTCGGCGAGGGCGGTCTTGCGCAGCTTCTGCATGGCGCGGTGCTGGGCGACGCGGACGGCCCCGGCGGTCATGTCCAGGGCGCGGCCGGTCTCCTCGGCGGACATCCCGGCCCCCACCCGCAGCGTGATGATCTCCCGCAGCTTGGGCGGCAGGGTGTCCAGCAGCCGGCCCACGGTCTCGGCGTCGAAGGCGTCGAGCGCGAGCTGCTCGGGACCGGGTTCGGCGGTGGCGGCGTCGGGGACGTCGTCCGTCGGGACGGGTGCGCGGTAGGAGGCACGCTGCGCGTCGGCGACCTTGTTGGCCGCGATGCGGTAGACGAACGCCTCGAACGGGCGCCCGGTGTCCTTGTAGCGAGGCAGGGCCGTCAGCACGGCGATGCAGACCTCCTGTGCCGCATCCTCTGCGGCGTGATCAGCTCCGGGCAGGCGCCCGAGCTTGGCCCGGCAGTAACGGTGGACGAGGCGGCGCACCGCTGCCAGGAGGTCGGCGACGGCCCCCTGCTCCCCCGTCAGGGCACGAGCCGCCAGTTCCTGGAGCCCCCCGGCATCCGTGCTGTTCATCGGCGCGGGACCGTCCGGTGTTACACCTCCGCCCGCACCGGTCCGCAGGGGGTCCTCCTCGAGATCACCGTCGGGCTGGTCGTCGGGCTGGTCACCGGGCAGGTCGTCGGGCTGGTCGCCGGGCACCGCGCCGGCCAGGGCGGACCCGGTCGTGACGACCTCGACGTCCTGCGGCCCGGGCGTGAACTCGACCCGCGGGACGTCGGGCGCGACGGCGGACGCGACGTCGGCGCGTCTGCTGTCCGCGTCGGGCCGGCCGACGGTGCGTGCGTCGACCGGCTCGTCGCCCCCGGGGCTCACCCACCTACCGTACGAGACCCCAGCGGAATCCCACAGCCACCGCCTGAGCGCGGTCGGCGGCCTCGAGCTTGCGGAACAGCCGACGCGCGTGCGTCTTGACCGTGTCCTCGGACAGGAACAGCTCCCGGCCGATCTCCGCGTTGCTGCGCCCGCGGCTCATGCCGACGAGCACCTGCTGCTCGCGCTCGGTGAGCACGGGCGCCCGGCCCGTGAGCACCGCACGCGTGCGGTTGCCGCCACGACGACGGCTGACGTCCTGCAGCGCCTGGAGCACCGCCGTGGCGAGCTCCTCCCGCGAGACGTCCTTGACGAGGTAACCGCGAGCGCCGGCCGCGACCGCGCGGGCCACTCCGTCGCCGTCCTCGGCCATCGTGGCCATGAGGACGTTCGCCTCCGGGTGACGGGCGAGCAGCCGACGGGCCGCCTCCACGCCACCGATGCCCGGCATCCGGACATCCATGATCACCAGCGAGGGCCGTTCCACCGGCCAACGCTGCAGAGCCTCCTCGCCCGAGCTCGCACCCACGACGCGGGTGACGCCCGGGACAGCAGCCACCATGCGGCGCATGGCTTCGCGGGCCAGCGGAAGGTCATCGCAGACCAGAACCGTTGCCACCACAAACCTCTTCCCTGTGTGGGTGGAGCGGGGCCGTCCGTGGCCCTGCTGAGTCGCACGTCGGGTGCGCCACGTAGGGAGTTGTCGGCACGCACCCGACCCGACCTGAGCGCGATCCTCCAGGTCGCTGGCGCGATGGCCCCCCGACGTGCTAGAGGGGGTTGGTAGAAGACCTCAGGCGGAGACGGCGGCGGCGCACGCCGCGACGGCCGCCTCGAGGGTGGTCGCGACGACGACGTCGGGCCGGCCGGCCGCGGCGTGCGGGGGCCAGGCGGCGCCCAGCAGGACGACCAGCGGCGCCGGCCGCACCCGCAGGACGTCGTCGAGGTCGGCGAGCGCGTCCCGCCCCCCGGTCCCCGGCGCGCCGTCGCGCTCGGCGACCAGCAGCAGCGCCGGCGGCCGCACCCGGCGCACGGCGGCGGCGAGCATCCGCGGCGGGACGCCGTCGCCGACGCTGCGGGTGCCGGTGCCGGACTCGGCCAGCGCGGCGGCCGCGGCGAGCAGGACGGGCGTGCGGTCGCGGTCGTCGACCGTGCCGGTCCCGGCGAGCAGGACCGACCGCTCGCCGTTGGCCGTCGGCAGCGCCGACAGGGCCCGCGCGACGGCGGCGTGCATGGCGGCGTCGCGGGCGACCGAGGCCGGCCCGAGGACGTCGTCCCAGGCGCGGGCGACCCCGCGGGTGCGGATCTCGACGGCGAAGCGGTCGGCCAGGCTGGTGACGGCCCACTCGGCGGCCTCGTCGACGGGGTCCTCGCGGCGGTGGGCGCCGCGGGCGGGGCGGCTCTCGCTGTCCTCGGACTCGTCGGGCCCGCCGTCCTCGGGCCGGGTCCCCTCCCCCGGCTCCCCGGCGGGCGGCCCGTCGGCGGGCACCTCGTCGGCGCGCGGGTCGCCGGTGGGCAGGCCGCCCCCGGGGGCGGCGGGGTTCAGCAGCCCCGAGCCGGGCCCGGCGATGGCGGCGGCGTCGGTGACGGCGGCCTCGATGACGGCCGCGGGGATCGTGGAGACGCTGGCCAGGGCGAACCCGCCGTCGGCGACGGCGGTGGTGGCGGCCAGGCGGGCCGCCTCGGCGGGGGCCACGCCCTCGAGGGTGAGCCGGCGCATGACCACCAGCCGGGCCAGGTCGGCCGAGGAGTAGCGCCGGTGGGCACCGGCGGTGTGCTCGGAGGGCCCGAGCCCGTAGCGCCGGTCCCAGGTCCGCAGCGTCGCCGGGGCGACGCCGAGGCGGCGGGCGACCGCGGCCACCGTGAGGGTCATGCGCGGGGCGGGCGGCGCGGGCGCGCCCGTCGCGTCGGACCCCGCGGAGCTGGGGTCGGCGGCGGTGGACATGGGGCGAGTCTGGCAAGCGCCTGCGCCGGACGCCACTCGCCCACCGCGTCGGGGTTGTTCACCCTTGTTCAGGGACGCGGTCCCCCGTCCCGCGAACGGGGCGCGAACGGGGCGCGAACACGGTGCAGCAGGCCACCGGATCGCTCCACGGGGTGTTCACCTCCGGTTCAGCGCGGTGCCGGACCACCGGCGAACGGGGTGACGGAGGTCACCGAAGATCGTGAACAAGTTTCCCGCAGGGGCTTGAACAACTTCTGGCGCGGTTGTAGCTTCAAGCCAGTCAGCAAGATCCCCCCTCCCCCAGGAGCGCACCATGGCCGAGATCTCCCGCCTCCCCGGACCCGTCGCCGACGTCTGGGAGTGGCAGCTCGAAGGGTCCTGCCGCCAGGCGGACCCGAACCTCTTCTTCCACCCCGAGGGTGAGCGCGGGCCCGCCCGCCGCAACCGCGACGCCGCCGCGCAGGCCATCTGCGGCGGCTGCCCCGTGCTGCAGATGTGCCGCAAGCACGCCCTGAAGGTCCGCGAGCCCTACGGCGTGTGGGGCGGCATGACCGAGGACGACCGCGAGGCGATCTACGCGACCGAGCGCCGCCGCGGGATGCGCGTCGCCAGCTGACCCCCGCTCCACCCCGTGCGCGGTGTGGTGCGGTGCACGGACGACGGAAGGGCCCGGTCCCCTCGGGGGGACCGGGCCCTTCGTCGTGCGGTGGGGGAGGTCAGTGGCCGTGGCCGTGACCGTGGCCCGCGGCGGCGGGCTCCTCCTCCTTCTTGTCCACGACGAGGGTGTCGGTGGTCAGGACCATCGACGCGATCGACGCGGCGTTGCGCAGCGCGGAACGGGTGACCTTGACCGGGTCGAGGACCCCGCCGGCCAGCAGGTCGACGTACTCGCCGGTCGCGGCGTTCAGGCCGTTGCCCGGCTCCAGGGAGCGGACCTTCTCGACCACGACGTAGCCCTCGAGGCCCGCGTTCTCGGCGATCCAGCGCAGCGGCTCGGAGGCCGCCTTGCGGACGAGGGCGACACCGGTCGCCTCGTCGCCGGTCTTGCCCAGGTTGTCCTCGAGCACGGAGACGGCGTGCACCAGGGCCGAGCCGCCGCCGGCGACGATGCCCTCCTCGATCGCGGCGCGCGTCGCGGAGACGGCGTCCTCGATGCGGTGCTTCTTCTCCTTGAGCTCGACCTCGGTGTGCGCGCCGACCTTGATGACGACGACACCGCCGGACAGCTTCGCGAGGCGCTCCTGGAGCTTCTCGCGGTCCCAGTCGGAGTCGGTGCGCTCGACCTCGGCCTTGATCTGGGCGACGCGGCCGGCGATGTCGTCGGCCGAGCCGGCGCCGTCGACGATCGTGGTGTCGTCCTTGGTGACCGTGATGCGGCGGGCGGTGCCCAGCGCGTCCAGGTCGATCTGGTCGAGCTTGAGGCCGACCTCCTCGGCGACGACCTGCGCGCCGGTGAGGGTGGCGATGTCCTGCAGGATCGCCTTGCGGCGGTCGCCGAAGCCGGGGGCCTTCACCGCGACGGCGTTGAAGGTGCCGCGGATCTTGTTCACGACCAGGGTCGACAGCGCCTCGCCGTCGACGTCCTCGGCGATGATCAGCAGCGGCTTGGAGACCTTGAGGACCTTCTCCAGCAGCGGCAGCAGGTCCTGGACGGTGGAGATCTTGCCCTGGTGGACCAGGACGTACGCGTCCTCGAGGACCGCTTCCTGACGCTCGGCGTCGGTCACGAAGTACGGCGAGATGTAGCCCTTGTCGAACTGCATCCCCTCGGTGAAGTCCAGCTCGAGGGCGGTCGTGGAGGACTCCTCGACCGTGATGACGCCGTCCTTGCCGACCTTGTCGAACGCGTCGGCGAGCAGCTCGCCGACGGTGGAGTCCTGGGCCGAGATCGTCGCGACGTGGGCGATGTCGCCCTTGCCGTCGACGTCGCGGGCCAGCGACAGGAGCTTGTCGTTGACGGCCTCGACGGCCGCGTCGATGCCGCGCTTGAGGCCGGAGGGGGCCGCGCCGGCCGCGACGTTGCGCAGGCCTTCCTTGACGAGGGCCTGGGCCAGGACGGTCGCGGTGGTGGTGCCGTCACCGGCGACGTCGTTCGTCTTGGTGGCGACCTCCTTCGCGAGCTGGGCGCCGAGGTTCTCGTACGGGTCCTCGAGCTCGACCTCGCGGGCGATGGTGACGCCGTCGTTCGTGATCGTCGGCGCACCCCACTTCTTGTCGATGACGACGTTGCGGCCCTTGGGGCCGAGGGTCACCTTGACGGCGTTGGCGAGGGCGTCGACACCGCGCTCGAGGGACTTGCGGGCGCTGTCGTCGAACGAGAGCTGCTTGGCCATGTCTTCTTCCTTCCCGGGACTGGGGGCGGAACGAGGGACGCCCCGGGCACCCGGTGTTCGGGCGCCCGGGGCGTCAGGACCTCGTGCCGCTTACTTGGCGACCTTGGCGAGGACGTCGCGCGCCGAGAGGATCAGCAGCTCGTCGCCGCCGTACTTCACCTCGGTGCCGCCGTACTTGGAGTAGATGACCTTGTCGCCGACGGCGACGTCGACCGGCACGCGGTTGCCGTTGTCGTCCACGCGACCCGGGCCCACGGCCAGGACCTCGCCCTCCTGGGGCTTCTCCTTGGCGGTGTCCGGGATGACGAGACCGGAAGCGGTCGTCTGCTCCGCGTCGAGCGGCTTGACGACGATGCGGTCCTCGAGCGGAGTGATGGAGACCGACACTGGTGCGGCCCTCCCCTTCTGCTTCAGCGAACGTGGCGTACGGGACGGTCGGTGGGGTGGGGAGCGGACGCACGTCGTCGCGGGTGCCGTTCGGCCGCTGCCCCGTTGGCACTCCCCCGTGAGGAGTGCCACCGACGCTGCGCGCGACGTTAGCACTCACGACCGGCGAGTGCCAGGTCCGGGGCCCTCCTGGCAGCATCCACCGGGTGAACACCGAGGACGTCCAGGCCCTGCGGTCCCCCGCCGGCCGTTCCCTGCTCGCCGAGCTGGCCGGCACCGCCGCCGAGGACCCCGTCGCCCTCGCCGCCCGGCTGCGCCGCACCGGGCACGACCCGGCGCTCGCCGCCCTGGCCACCACCCAGGTGCGGCTGCGGGAACGGGCCGCCGCGAAGTTCGGCCCCCGCGCCCACGAGCTGCTGCTCACCGCGGCCGGCGCCGAGCAGGCCACCCGCGCCGTCGTCGCCGCCGAGCACGCCCGGCGGTTCGCGGCCGCCGGCGTGACCCGGGTCGCCGACCTCGGCTGCGGCGTCGGGGCCGACTCCCTGGCCTTCCTCGACGCCGGCCTGGACGTCCTGCCCGTCGACGCCGACCCGGTCACCGCGGCCGTCGCCGCCCACAACCTCGGGGTGCCGGTGCGCTGCGAGGACGTGCGCGGCGGGGTCGTCGACGAGCTGGCGCCCACCGACGGCGCCTGGTTCGACCCGGCGCGGCGCACCTCCGGCGGGCGGCGCGTCTTCGACCCCGAGGCCACCTCCCCGCCCCTGTCGTTCGTGCTGGCCACCGCGGCGCGGGTCCCGGCCACCGGCGCCAAGCTCGCCCCCGGCCTGCCGCACGACCTCGTGCCGCCCGGCGCCGAGGCGCAGTGGACGTCCGTGGACGGCGACGTCGTCGAGTGCGCCCTGTGGTGCGGCCCGCTGGCCCGGCCCGGCACCGGCCGCAGCGCCCGGGTGGTCCGGGGCTCCACCGCCCTGGAGCTGGACGACACCGACCTGCCCGTGGCGGCCGTCGGGGACGTCGGGGAGTACCTGCACGAACCGGACGGGGCCGTCATCCGCGCCGGGCTCGTGGGCCGCGTTGCGCACGACCTCGGCGGCCGGCTGGTCGACGAGACGATCGCCTACGTCACGACCGACCACGCGGCCACGTCGGGCTTCACCCGCTCGTTCCGGGTCCTGGAGGTCGCGCCGTTCGGCCTGAAGGCGCTGCGCGCGCGGCTGCGGGCCCTGGACGTCGGCGCGCTGACGGTGAAGAAGCGCGGGACGGCCGTCGACCCCGACCAGCTGCGGAAGCAGCTCGCGCTCAAGGGGTCCCGCCCGGCGACGATCGTGCTGACCCGGGTGCGGGGCAGGCAGAGCGTGCTGGTCGTCGACCCCGTCAGCTGAGGCGCGCCCGCAGCACCAGCGCGTCGATGTCGTCGGGCTGGTAGTACCGGGCGCGGCGGGCGATCTGCTCGAACCCCTCGCTGCGGTACAGGTGCTGCGCGGGCTCGTTGTCGGCGCGGACCTCCAGCAGCAGGTGCCTCGCCCCGGCCGCGACCGCCTCGGCCCGCAGCGCCCGCAGCAGCTCCCGCCCCGTCCCCCGGCCCTGCCGGTCGCGGGCCACGCCGACGGTCTGCACGTCGGCCTCGGCGCCGTTGACCGCGATCCCGCCGTACCCGACGACCCGCCCGTCCTCCACGGCGACCAGGAAGCGCCGGTTGGGGCGGGCCAGCTCACCCCAGAACGACTCCGGGGACCACGCGGTGGCGTCGAACAGGTCCGCCTCCAGGGCGTGCACGTCGGCCAGGTCCCACCAGCGCATCTCCCGCAGCTCCACCCGCGCGAGGGTACGGGCCGCCGCTAGGCCGTGACGCGCTTGCGCGCCCCCGGCTCGGTGGCGTCCGGGCGCCGCAGGTACAGCGGCTCCGGCGGCAGCAGGCCCAGCCCCCCGCGCCCGGCGAGCGCGTCCACCGCCAGCTGCGCCAGCGCCCCGCCGTCCACGACGAGGGGCCCGCGCTCGGCGCCCAGGACGTCGGGGTACAGCCGGGTGCCCGACCCGACGACCGGCACGTCGGCCCGGACGTCCGCGGGAGCCCCGACGTCCGGGCCCGCGGTCCGCCGCACCCCCTCGGCGGTGGCGACGTAGCGGGCGGTGTGGACCTCCCGGCGGCGGGCGTCGGTGGCGACGAGGAACTCCCCGTCCAGCCCGCCGGCGGCGGCCTGGGCCGCGAGCGCGTCGAGCGAGCAGACGCCGTGCACGCGCGCGCCCCACGCCAGCGCCAGCGAGCGCGCGGTGACGATGCCGACCCGCAGCCCCGTGTACGGGCCCGGGCCGACCCCCACGGCGACGTCGGTGACGTCGGTGCGCTCGCGGCCGGCGTCGGCCAGCACCGCGGCGATCGTGGGGACGAGGACCTCGTTGTGGCTGCGGGCCGTCCCGGCGCGGGCGGACCGCAGGACCCGCTCGCCGTCGTGGAGGGCGACCGCCACCCCGTCGGTCGCGGTGTCGAGGGCGAGGAGCAGCACGCGGGGATCGTACGCGCGCGGGCGCCGCCGTCAGGCCCGCGGGTGGGTGGCCCGGCGGGCGAACCGCACGGACGCGGCGAACACCGCCGGGGCGTCCCGGTCGCTGGTCAGCTCGTGGAAGCTGTTGGCGTACACCACTTCCGACACCTCCGTCGAGGACACCCCGGCCAGCACGAGGCGGGAGGACAGCGCGGGCACGACGTGGTCGACGCGCGAGCGCAGCAGCAGCAGCGGCTGGTGCACGAGCGCCAGGTCGCGCCGCACGTCCCGCCAGCCGGCGGTCTGGGACACCAGCGCCCGCAGCGGCGTCCGGTCGTAGGCCAGCACCGAGGCGGTGGGGTCGGACAGGTCCCCCGCGATCGCCGGCCACCCCGGCAGCAGCCGGCCCAGCGTCCACACCGCGCCGGCCCGCCACGGGTCGAGCGCGACGGCGGGGTTGGCCAGCACGAGGGCGTGGACGCGGTCGGGGTGCAGCTGCGCCAGCCGCAGCGCCAGCGCACCGCCCATGGAGATCCCCGCGACGAGCACCACCTCGTGCTCCAGCCGGCCCAGCGCCGCCTCGACCGCGGACAGCCAGTCGGCCCAGGTGCTGCGGTTGCAGTCGGCCACGGTCGTGCCGTGCCCGGGCAGCAGCGGCACCTCCACGTCGAACCCGGCGGCGTGGAACTCCTCGGCCCAGCCGGCCACGCTCAGCGGGGTCGCGGTGAAGCCGTGCACGACCAGGACCGCGGCGCGCGGGCGGTCGCGGTGGCGGCGGGAGAAGCCCCGCACCCGCTCGTCGGTCGAGCGCTGCGCGAGGTTCACCGCAGCTCGACCCCCGCCCAGCGCTCGCCGACGCCCCGCAGCCGCGCGCGCCGGGGCTCGACGGGCGCGTCGCCCTCGACGTCGACGGCGCCGTGCGGGCGCAGCAGCTCGATCTCCAGGCGGTCCCCGGCGAGGTCCTCGACGAGGCCGCGGCCCCACTCGACGACCGTGACGGCCTCGGCCGCCGAGGTGTCCAGGTCCAGGTCGTCGACCTCGGCCAGCGACCCGAGCCGGTAGGCGTCCACGTGCACCAGCGGCGGCCCGCCCACCAGGGACGGGTGCTCGCGGGCGATGACGAACGTGGGCGAGGTGACGGGCCCGCGGACCCCCAGGCCCTCGGCCAGGCCCCGGGTGAACGTCGTCTTGCCCGCCCCGAGGTCACCGGCCAGGACGAGGAGGTCCCCGGCCCGCAGGAGCGCCCCGAGGCGGCGCCCGAACGCGGCCGTCTCCTCCGGGGTGCGCAGCTCCAGCTCGGTCACCGGGCCCTCCGTCCCCGGGTGCGCCGCGCCAGCGGGACGACGACCTCCTGCACGGTCCCGGCCACCGGGGCCCGGCGCGACAGCAACCGCTCCAGCCGCGCGGTCACCACCGACGGGTGCTCCAGCATCAGCAGGTGCCCGGCCCCCCGCACCAGGACGTGCTCGGCGCCGGGGATCGCCTCGGCGATCTCGCGGCCGTGCGCGGCGGGGGTCATGAGGTCGCGCTCGGCGGTCAGCACCAGGACGGGCCGGCCGGCCAGCCCGGCGAGCGCCTCGCGCTCGTCGAGGGTGCTGAACGCGGGCAGCAGGTCGGCGATGACGTCCACGGGGGTCTGCGCCATCATCCGCGCCGACAGGCGCAGCAGCTCCGGCGCGACGGGGCCGGCGAAGTTCCAGTGCCGCACCAGGAGCTGCTCCAGGTCCGCGCCCGCGCGCCGACTGCGCTCGAGGACGTCGTAGCGGTGCCCGGCGCGTTCGAGGGCCAGCTCGGCCCAGCGCACCAGGTGGTGCCCCAGCATCGGCAGGCCGTGGTCGACGGCGGCCATCCCGCCCGCGCTGGTGGCCATCAGGGCGACGGCCGACACCCGGGGCAGCAGGTCCGGGCGGCGGGCGGCGAGCTCCATGACGGTCATGCCGCCCAGGGAGTGCCCCACCAGGACCACCGGCCCGGTGGGCGCGACGGCGTCGATCACCTGGCCGAGGTCGTCGGCGAGCCGGGCGACGCTGACCGGGCCGGCGGGGCCGCGCCCGGAGCGGCCGTGGCCGCGCTGGTCGGGGAGGACGAGGCGGTACCGGCCGCGCAGGGCGAGCCGCTGGAAGTGCCAGCAGTCGCTGGACAGGGCGTACCCGTGGCAGAGCACGACGGTCGGGGCGCCGGAGCCGTGGGCGGGGCCGACCGGGTCCACGTCGACGTGCAGCCGCGCGCCGTCGTCGGTGACGACCTCGACGGGTTCACCGGTCAGCGGGTGCAGCTCCTCGCGCCGCGCGCCGGGCGCGTGCCGGCGCGCCCGCAGCGACGGCCTCACGCGCACGCCCCCACCCGCTGCGGCGCGGCGGGCCCGCGCGCGGCGTGCTCCCGGTAGGCGCGCGGCACCCGGGCCCCGATGCGGGTGACGACCTCCCAGGAGATCGTCCCGGCGGCGGCGGCCCAGTCGTCGGCCGTCGCCTCCCCGTGCCGGCCGGGGCCGAACACGACCGCGACGTCGCCGGGGGCGGCGTCGTCGTCGCCGAGGTCGACGACCAGCTGGTCCATGCAGACGCGGCCGGCGATGCGCCGCCGGGTCCCCCCGACGAGCACCTCCCCGGAGCGCTCGCCGTCCCAGGACGCGTGCCGCGGCACCCCGTCGCCGTAGCCGACGGGCACCAGGCCGAGGGTCGTGGCGGCCGGGACGGTGTACGTCAGGCCGTAGGAGACGCCCGCCCCGGCCGGGACCCGGCGCACGTGCGCGAGCCGGGCCAGCAGCGTCATCGCCGGTTCCAGCCCCAGCTGCGCGCCCGTGGCGCGCTCGGGGGCGGGGCTGAGCCCGTAGACGGCGAGCCCGGCGCGGACCAGGTCGTAGCGGGCGGCGGGCACGAAGAACGCCGCCGCGGAGTTCGCGTGGTGCCGCAGGCCCGGGTCGACCCCGTGCTCGCGGGCGGTCGCCAGCGCGGCCTCGAAGGCCGCCAGCTGCGCCGGGACGGACGGGTCGGCGGGCACGTCGGCGCTGGCGAAGTGCGCCCACGTCCCGCGCACGCGCAGGTCACCGGCCGCGACGTGCCCGGCGACGGCGTCGAGCAGCGCGGGCCACTGCTCCGGGGACGCCCCGCCGCGCGACATCCCGGTGTCGACCTCCAGGTGCACGTCGGCGCGGCGACCGGCGGCGCGGGCGGCCGCGGCGACGGCCTCCACCGCCCAGACCGCGGCGACGGACAGGTCGACCCCGGCCCGCACGGCGGGGACCAGGTCGGCGCCGGGGGTGAGGATCCAGGCCAGGACGTCCGCGTCCACCCCGGCGGCGCGCAGCGCGAGCGCCTCGTGGACGTGCGCGACCCCCAGCCAGGTCGCCCCGCCCGCGAGCGCCGCCCGGGCCACCGGGACCAGGCCGTGGCCGTAGGCGTCGGCCTTCACCACGGCCATCACCTCGGCCGGGCCGACGGCGGCGCGGACGGCCCCGACGTTGCGCGCGACCGCCCCCAGGTCGACGAGGGCCACCGCGGGCGCACCGTCCGGGACGTCCGCCGCCAGGTCGTCCACGGGGTCGGGCGGGACGTCGAGGGGTACACCGGGTCGTGGATGCACTCCTCGACGGTACCCGGCCCCGCCTCAGCGCCCGGGCCGGTCCCACCCCGGCAGGCCGGTCAGGGCCGCCGGCACGGCGTCGGCGACGTCGAGGGCCGCCAGGGGCCCGCCCGCGGACGCGAGCTCGGCGGCCCGGCCGTGCAGGACGGCGGCGTCGGCGGCCACCACGGCCGGGTCGTCACCGGGCCGGGAGGCCAGGGCCGCGCCCAGGATCCCCGCCAGGACGTCGCCCGCCCCGGCGGTGGACAGCCAGGCGGGGGCCGCGGCGGCCGTCAGCACCCGGTCCCCGACCACGGTGGTGACGGTGCCCTTGACCAGGACGGTGGCACCGGTCCGCTCGTGCGCGCGGCGCGCGAACGTCAGCGGGTCGGCCTCCACCGCGGCCCGGTCCACGCCCAGCAGCCGGGCCAGCTCCCCGGCGTGCGGGGTCAGCACGTGCTGCGGGCCCAGCGCGTCCGGCAGACCGGCCAGGGCGCCGGCGTCGACGACGGCCGGTTCGCCGGAGGCCAGCGCGTCGCGGACCCGGGCCTGCTGCTCGGGGTCGTCCGGGGAGACGCCCGGGCCCAGGACCCACGCCTGCACCCGGCCCGGCCCGGCGACGGCCTCGGGCCGGCGCTGCCGGACCAGCTCGGTGGGGTGGTCCGGGCCGAGGTAGCGGACCATGCCGGCGCCGGCGCGGACGGCGGCCTCCACGGCCAGGACCGCGGCGCCGGTGTAGTCCGGCCCGCCGGCCACGACGCCGACGACGCCGCGGGAGTACTTGTCGTCCGCGGGCCGGGCGCGGCGCCAGCGGGCGGCGACGTCGGCGGGCTCGACCCGCTCCACGGCGGGCGCGGGCAGCTCGCCCAGCCCGATGTCGGCCACGAGCAGCCGGCCGCAGAACCCGGCGGCCGGGCCGAGCAGGTGGGCGGGCCGGGCGGTGCCGAACGTCACGGTCACGTCGGCGGCCGCCACCTCGCCGGTGACGGCGCCGGAGTCGGCGTCCAGGCCCGACGGCAGGTCCACGGCCACGACGACGGGCCCGGTCAGCGCGGACAGCCCCTCGAGGGCCGGCCGCAGGCCGCCGCGACCGCCGAGGCCGGCGATGCCGTCCAGGACGAGGTCGGCGGCGGCGCAGACCGCCTCGTCCCCCGGTACCCAGGGCCGCGACCGCACCCCGGCGCGACCGGCGGCGGCCAGGGCCCCGGGGTGCGCGCGGTCGGCGGTCAGCAGCGCGGTGACCGCCGCGCCGCGCCGGGCCAGCCGGGCGGCCGCCAGCAGCGCGTCACCGCCGTTGTCGCCGGACCCGGCCAGGACGACGACCGAGCGGCCCGCGACCCCGGCGGTGGTGTCCCGCAGCAGGTCGGCGCACACCACGTCGAGGGCAGCGGCGGCGCGGTCCATCAGCGTCCCCGGCGCCAGGCCCGCCAGCGCGGCCCGCTCGGCCGCGCGGACGTCCTGCGCGCGGTGCGCGCCGATCACTTGCCCTCCGCGACCACCATGGCGGTGGCGATGCCGGCGTCGTGCGACAGGGACAGGTGGAAGGTGCCCACGCCCATCTCCTTGGCGATCTTCTTGGCGCTGCCCTTGACGACGATCTGCGGGCGGTGCCCGTCCTCGCGCTCGACGACGACGTCGCGCCACACCAGCCCCACGGGCGCGCCGAGGGACTTCGCGACGGCCTCCTTGGCCGCGAACCGGGCCGCGAGCGACTCCGGCGGCAGCCCGCGCTCACCGTCCCCGAAGAGCCGTTCGAGCAGCAGCGGCGTGCGCTCGACCTGTCGCCTGAAACGGGCGACGTCGACGACGTCGATCCCGATGCCGATGATCATCCGTGCACCCCTCCACGCCTCCGACCTCCGCCGGCGTCACGCTCCCACGAGGGCCCGCGACGCCCGACGGCGGGGGGTCGGCCACGATCACGCGGGGGTGCTCACTCCACGGTGACGGACTTCGCCAGGTTCCGGGGCTGGTCGACGTCGAGCCCCTTGGCGGTGGCCAGCTCGCAGGCGAACACCTGCAGCGGCACGACGGCCAGCAGCGGCGACAGCAGCGTCGAGGTCCGCGGGATGCGGATCACGACGTCGGCGAACGGCTCGACCGCGGTGTCGCCCTGCTCGGCGATCACCAGGGTCCGGGCCCCGCGGGCGCGGACCTCCTGGATGTTGGAGACGACCTTGGAGTGCAGCGAGTCGCGCCCGCGCGGGCTGGGGACGACGACGAACACCGGCTGGCCGGGTTCGACGAGCGCGATGGGGCCGTGCTTGAGCTCCCCGGCCGCGAAACCCTCGGCGTGGATGTAGGCGAGCTCCTTCAGCTTCAGCGCCCCCTCCATCGCGACCGGGTACCCGACGTGCCGGCCCAGGAACAGCACCGAGCGGGTGTCGGCCATGTAGCGGGCGATCTCGCGGACCTGCTCCAGGCCGTCGAGGACCTGCCGCACCTGCCCGGGGATCTCGTGCAGCTGGGCCAGGACCTCCCCGACCTCGTCGGCGAACTTGTTCCCGCGCAGCTGGGCCAGGTACAGCCCCAGCAGGTAGCAGGCGGTGATCTGGGCCAGGAACGCCTTCGTCGACGCGACGGCGATCTCCGGACCGGCGTGGGTGTAGAGGACGGCGTCGGACTCGCGCGGGATCGTCGACCCGTTGGTGTTGCAGATCGCCAGGACCTTCGCGCCCTGCTCGCGGGCGTGCCGCACCGCCATGATCGTGTCCATCGTCTCCCCGGACTGGGAGATGGCGACGACGAGCGTGCGCTCGGACACGACGGGGTCGCGGTAGCGGAACTCGTGGGCGAGCTCGACCTCGACGGGGATGCGGCACCAGTGCTCGACGGCGTACTTCGCGACCTGCCCCGCGTACGCGGCCGTCCCGCAGGCGATGACGACGATCTTGTCGATGCTGCGCAGTTCCGCCTCGGGGATCTTCATCTCGTCCAGCTGCAACCGGCCGGCCGCGTCGACCCGGCCCAGCAGCGTGTCGGCGATGGCCTGCGGCTGGTCGTGGATCTCCTTGGCCATGAACGAGGGGTACCCGCCCTTCTCGGCGGCCGCGGCGTCCCAGTCCACGTGGAACCGGCGGCCCTCCACGGGCGTGCCGTCGAAACCGGTGACGGCGACCGAGGTCGGGGTGATCGTCACGACCTGGTCCTGACCCAGTTCCAGGGCCTCGCGGGTGGACCCGATGAACGCCGCGACGTCCGAGCCCAGGTAGTTCGCGCCGTCGCCGAGCCCCACGACCAGCGGGGAGTTGCGGCGCGCGCCGACGATGGTGTCGGGCGCGTCGGCGTGCACGGCGAGCAGCGTGAACGCGCCCTCCAGCCGCAGGCAGACCGCGCGCATGGCCTCGGTGAGGTCCCCGCCGGCCCCGCCGTCGCCGTCGTACGCGCGCGCCAGCAGGTGCGCGACGACCTCGGTGTCGGTCTCGCTGGTGAACTCGACCCCGGTCGCGACCAGCTCGGCGCGCAGCGTCGCGAAGTTCTCCACGATGCCGTTGTGGATGACGGCGACCCGGCCGCCGACCCCCACGTGCGGGTGCGCGTTGGCGTCGGTGGGGCCGCCGTGGGTGGCCCAGCGGGTGTGGCCGATGGCCGTGGCCGTCGCCGGCAGCGGGTCGGCGCCCAGGACCTCGACGAGGTTGGCGAGCTTGCCCGCCTTCTTGCGGGTCTGCACGCCCTCGGGCGTGACGGCGGCGATCCCGGCCGAGTCGTACCCCCGGTACTCCAGCCGCCGCAGGCCCTCCAGGACCACCTCGGTGCCCTGCTGGGCAGCCCCCACGTACCCGACGATTCCGCACATGGGATCGAGGGTACGGTCCCGTCCCGGCGCGCGGCCCCGGCCTCGCCGGGGCGTCGCCCGCCGGGGCCACCGGGTAGCCTCTCGCCGGTGAGCTCGGGTGCGTCGGCGTCGCTGTCCTCGGTAGCGGCGGGGTCGGCGAGCACCCCCACCCCGTACGTGGTGCTCGACCGGGCGCACTGGAGCGCCCTGCGCGCCAGCACCCCGCTGACCCTGACGGCCGAGGACGTCGCCCGGCTGCGCGGCCTCGGCGACCGCGTCGACCTGCGGGAGGTCGAGGAGGTGTACCTGCCGCTGTCGCGGCTGCTGACCCTGTACGACCGGTCCGCCGGGTCGCTGCACGCGGCGACCTCCACGTTCCTCGGGGAGGACGTGCAGCGCACCCCCTTCGTCATCGGCATCGCCGGGTCCGTCGCCGTCGGCAAGTCCACCACCGCCCGCGTCCTGCGCGAACTGCTGTCGCACTGGCCCGAGACCCCCCGGGTCGAACTGGTCACGACGGACGGTTTCCTGATGCCGAACGCCGAGCTGGAACGGCGCGGCATCCTGCACCGCAAGGGGTTCCCCGAGAGCTACGACCGGCGCGCGCTGCTGCGGTTCCTGGCCGCGGTGAAGTCCGGCGTCCCCGAGGTGCGGGCGCCGGTCTACTCCCACCTCGTCTACGACATCGTCCCGGACGAGCACATCGTGGTCCGCTCCCCCGACGTGCTCATCGTCGAGGGGCTGAACGTCCTGCAACCGGCGCGGGTCCGCGCCGACGGGACCCAGGGCGTCGCGGTCAGCGACTACTTCGACTTCTCCCTGTACGTCGACGCCCGCAGCGAGGACGTGCGGAACTGGTACGTGCACCGGTTCCTGGAACTGCGCCGCACGGCGTTCTCGAAACCCGAGTCGTACTTCCACCGCTACGCCGCCCTCACCGACGAGGAGGCCGTCGCGCGGGCCGGGCGGATCTGGAACGACATCAACGGCCCGAACCTGGCCGAGAACGTGCTGCCGACGCGCGGCCGGGCGACCTGCGTCCTGCAGAAGGGCGCCGACCACTCGGTGCGTCAGGTGCGGTTGCGCAAGGTCTGACCGGTCCTCACAGCGCCAGGCGGACGCGCACCACGTCGGCGAGCCGGTCGGCGACGGCCTGCGCCTGCTCCTGGTGGGCGGCCTCGACCATGACCCGCACGAGCGGTTCGGTGCCGCTGGGGCGCAGCAGCACCCGGCCGGTCGCGCCGAGCTCGGCCTCGGCCCCGGCCACGGCGGCGAGCAGGTCGTCGTCGCAGCCCGCGCGGGACTTGTCGACCCCGCGGACGTTGACCAGGACCTGCGGCAGCCGCTGCACGACGCCGGCCAGGTCGGCCAGGGAGCGGCCCGTCTCGGCCATCCGGGCCATCAGGTGCAGCCCCGTCAGGACGCCGTCGCCGGTGCGGGCGTGCGCCGGGAGCACCACGTGCCCGCTCTGCTCGCCGCCGATGCTCCACCGCCCGGCGTTGAGGGCCTCCAGCACGTACCGGTCGCCGACGGCCGTCTCGACCACGGTGACGCCCTCGCGCTGCATGGCGAGCTTGAGGCCGAGGTTGCTCATGACGGTCGCGACGAGCGTGTCCTCCACGAGCTGCCCGCGGTCGCGCAGGGCCAGGGCCAGGACGGCCATGATCTGGTCGCCGTCGACGTCGTTCCCCGCCGCGTCCACCGCCAGGCACCGGTCGGCGTCCCCGTCGTGGGCCAGGCCCAGGTCGGCGCCGTGCGCGACGACGGCCGCCCGGACCGGGCCCAGGTGGGTGGAACCCACGCCGTCGTTGATGTTCAGCCCGTCGGGGGCGGCGGCCAGGACGGTGACCCGGGCCCCGGCCTCGCGCAGCACCCGCGGCGAGAGGGCGCTCGCCGCGCCGTGGGCGCAGTCGACGACGACGTGCAGCCCCGCCAGGGACGACGGCCCGCCGGGCAGCGTCGACAGCAGGTGGTCGGCGTAGGCGTCCTGGGCGTCCTGCTCCACGTCGGGACCGGCGTGGACCCGCCCGACCCCCGCCCCCGTGGGGCGGCGCGCCGTGCCGGAGCGGTACGCGGCCTCGATGCGGTCCTCGACGTCGTCGGGCAGCTTCGTGCCGCCGCGGGCGAAGATCTTCAGCCCGTTGTCCGGCATGGCGTTGTGGGACGCGGAGAGCATCACGCCGAAGTCGGCCCCGGAGGTGTCGACCAGGTGCGCCAGCGCGGGGGTCGGGACGACGCCGACGTCCAGCACGTCGACCCCGGAGGCGGCCAGCCCGGCGACCACGGCCGCGGACAGGAACTCCCCCGAGGCGCGCGGGTCGCGGGCCACCATCGCCCGCGGCCGGGCCTGGCCGGTGTCGTCGACGAGGACGGTGGCCGCGGCCACCGCCAGCCCCATCGCCGTCTCGGCGGTCAGGTCGACGTTCGCCAGCCCCCGCACCCCGTCGGTCCCGAAGAGCCGCCCCACGTTCGTCCCCTTCCCCACTCGGCCGGTCCCGGCCCCAGACGACACGACGGCCCCGGGAGACTCCCGGGGCCGTCGTGACGGTACTCGCTGACAGGCGCTGGATCAGCGCTTGCTGAACTGCGGCGCCTTGCGGGCCTTCTTCAGACCGGCCTTCTTGCGCTCGATGACGCGCGGGTCGCGGGTCAGGAAGCCGGCCTTCTTCAGGGCCGGGCGGTTCGCCTCGAGGTCGACGGCGTTCAGCGCACGCGCCACGCCGAGGCGCAGGGCGCCGGCCTGGCCGGAGGAGCCACCGCCGTGGATGCGGGCGATGACGTCGAACGACCCCTCGAGTGCGGTGACGCGGAACGGCTCGTTGACGAGCTGCTGGTGCACCTTGTTCGGGAAGTAGTCGTCCAGCTCGCGGCCGTTGATCTTCCACTGGCCGGTGCCGGGGACGATGCGCACGCGGGCGACGGCCTCCTTGCGGCGGCCGGTGGCCCCGCCGGGGGCGATGATGCTGTTGCCGCCGGTGGCCGGGGCGGACGATTCCGACGTGTAGGACCCGTCGAACTCGTCGGTCTCGGTGATGTCCTCGACGACGTCTTCGGTCGTGTACTCGCTCACGATGCTCCTCGCTCCGCTCAGTTGGCCGTGTTGGTGCCGCGGCTCACTGCGCGACCTGGGTGATCGTGAAGGGCACGGGCTGCTGCGCCGCGTGCGGGTGCTCCGGGCCGGCGTAGACCTTGAGCTTGCTCAGGACCTGACGGCCGAGGGAGTTCTTGGGGATCATGCCGCGGATGGCCTTCTCGACGGCCTTCTCCGGGTTCTTGTCGAGCAGCTCGACGTAGCTGGTGGCCTTCAGGCCGCCCGGGTAGCCGGAGTGGCGGTAGGCGACCTTCTGCTCGCGCTTGGAGCCGGTCAGGGCCACCTTCGCGGCGTTGACGATGATGACGTAGTCGCCACCGTCGACGTGCGGGGCGAACGTCGCCTTGTGCTTGCCGCGGAGCAGGGTCGCGGCCTGGACGGCCAGACGGCCCAGGACGACGTCCTCCGCGTCGATGACGAGCCAACGGCGGTCGATGTCGCCCGGCTTGGGGGTGAACGTGCGCACGGGGGTTACCCATCTCCTCGGACGATTGCGGACTGGGCCCGCGCTCGAATCCTCCGGCGCCGGGAAGATCCCGAACCTGACGGCAGGTACTGCGTGGGCACAACGACCCATGACGTTACCTGCCGTTCGCCGGGTGGGTCAAAACGGCGGGTGGCCGCCGCTCAGCGCACCCGCTCCACGCGCGCGACGTCCCACACGGGCTCGGGCGTCTCCACGACGCGGCCGTCCTCCCCGAACAGCAGGAACCGGTCGAAGCCGCGGGCGAACCAGCGGTCGTGCGTCACCGCCACCACCGTCCCCTCGAAGGCCGCCAGCGCCCGCTCCAGGGCCTCGGCCGAGTGCAGGTCGAGGTTGTCGGTCGGCTCGTCCAGCAGCAGCAGCGTCGCCCCGGACAGCTCCAGCAGCAGGATCTGCAGCCGCGCCTGCTGACCGCCGGACAGGTGCTCGAACAGCTGCTCGGCCGCCTCCGCCAGCCCGTACCGGTCCAGCGCGCGGCCCGCGGCCTCCCGGTCCAGGCCGTCGCGGTGGGAGTTCCCGCGGTGCAGCACGTCCAGCAGCGTCCGCCCCACCAGGGCCGGCTGCTCGTGCGTCTGGGCGAACCAGCCCGGCCGCACCCGCGCCCCCAGGCGCACCGACCCGCGGTGCTCCACCGGCGCCGGGACGTGCTCGTCGACGGGCAGGTGCTCGGCGTCGGGGTCGGACCCGCCGGCGGCGAGCAGGCGCAGGAAGTGCGACTTGCCCGAGCCGTTGGACCCCAGCACCGCCACCCGGTCGCCCAGCCACAGCTCGGCGTCGAAGGGCTTCATCAGCCCCGACAGCTCCAGCCCCTCCACGACCACCGCCCGCTTGCCGGTGCGCCCGCCGCGCAGGCGCATCCGCACGTCCTGCGCGGCCGGCGGGGCCTGCGGCGGGCCGGCCTCCTCGAACTTCGCCAGCCGGGTCTGGGCCGCGGCGTACCGCGAGGCCATGCCGTCGTTGAACTTCGACTTCTCCCGCAGCGTCACCACCAGCGTGCGCAGCTTCACGCGCTCCTCGTCCCAGCGCCGGCGCAGCTCCTCCAGGCGCTCCCCGCGGGCCTGCCGGGCGGCGCCGTACTCGGCGAAGGAGCCGCCGTGCGTCCACGCCACGGCCCCCAGCGCCCCCGGCTCGAGGGTGACGACGCGGTCGGCCGCCGCCGCGAGCAGCTCGCGGTCGTGGCTGACCAGCAGCACCGACTTCGACGTCGCCCGCAGCTGCTCCTCCAGCCAGCGCTTGCCGGGCACGTCGAGGTAGTTGTCCGGCTCGTCCAGCAGCAGCACGCCCTCGGGACCGCGCAGCAGCGCCTCCAGCACCAGCCGCTTCTGCTCCCCGCCCGACAGGGTGCGCACCAGCCGGTTGCGGCACCGGTCGAACGGGACCCCCAGGGCCGCCAGGGTGCACTCGTCCCAGACGACCTCCTGCTCGTAGCCGCCGGCGTCGCCGAAGTCGGCCAGGGCCTGCGCGTAGCGCATCTGCGACTTCTCGGTCCCGTCCTCGACCATCGCGGCCTCGGTCGCCTCGACGGCCGCGAAGGCGGCGCGCAGCGGCGCGGGGGCGACGTGGACGAGCAGCTCGGCCACCGACGTCCCGTCGCGCACCGACCCCACGAACTGCCGCATGACGCCCAGCCCGCCGCTGCGGGCGATCGAGCCGGCCTGGACGGGCTCGTCGCCGGCGATGAGCCGCAGCAGCGTCGTCTTGCCCGTCCCGTTGGGGCCGATGAGCGCCGTCGTGGAGCCGTCGGCCACCCGGAAGGCGATGTGGTCCAGCAGGGGACGCCCGTCGGGGAGCTCGTGGCTCAGCCCGGAGACGTCGACGTGTCCACTCGCAGATCCAGCCACGGTGGAGCAGTCTGCCGCGGAACCGTCAGAGCTCGCTGCCGGTTTCCGCGCGGGCGGTGTGCGTCAGGCGCACCGAGCAGCTGGTGGAGTCGACGTCGGCCCACTCCCCCGCGACGTCCAGGACGGCGATGCCGGCCGTGCGCAGCTGCGTCACCTCGCCCGTGAGGGCCTCGACCAGCGCGCTGACGCCCGGGTTGTGGGCGACGAGGACGACCGTGGCGTCGGCGGTCTCGGTGTCCAGCCCGCGGACGATGCGCAGCAGGTCCCCGAGGGTGGCCTCGTACAGCCGCTCCTCGTCGACGACGACGGGGGCGACCCCCCAGCCGTCCAGCAGCCGGGCGGTGGTCTCCTCGGTGCGGCGCGAGGGGGAGCTCAGCAGCAGGTCGCACCGGCCGACGTGCCGGCGCAGCCAGCGGCCGGCCTCGACGGCGTCGGCCCGGCCGCGGTCGGCGAGGGGGCGGGCGATGTCCTGCAGTCCGAGCGGCGAATCGGCCTTCGCGTGGCGGACGACGACGAGCGTGGGCACGTTGGCCTAGCCTGCCCCACACCGGGGCCGCCCGGCCAACCGCCCCCTCGCCCGCCGCGCCCGATCGGGTCAGGGCAGCGTGCGCACGGCGCGCGACTGCGCGGCCCGCGCGGCGAGGTCGGCGTCGGCGGGGTAGACGACCTCCTCCAGCGTCAGGCCCTGCGGGCCGACGACGGCCACCGCGGGGTCGCGCCGCGCCCGGTCCTGCACCAGCCGGGGCCAGTCGACGTCGCGCCGCCCGTCCCCCACGGCCAGCACCGCGCCCACCAGCGCCCGCACCATGGAGTGGCAGAAGGCGTCGGCCTGCACGTCGGCCACCAGCAGGCCGTCGCCGGTGCGCGACCACGAGTACGCCAGCAGCGTGCGGACCGTGCTGGCCCCCTCCCGCGGCTTGCAGTAGGCCGCGAACTCGCGCAGCCCGACGAGGCCGCGGGCGGCGAGGTCCATGGCCGCCGCGTCCAGCGGCCGGCGGTGGTGCAGCACGTCGAAGCGGCGCAGCGGCGGGACCCCGGCGGGGTCGTCGCAGACGCGGTAGGCGTAGCGGCGCCGCAGGGCCCCGAAGCGCGCGTCGAAGCCGGCGGGGGCGGGCGCGGCCCGGTGGACCCGCACGTCCGGCGGCAGGACGCCCGCCAGGCGCCGGACGAGGGCCGCCCCCGGCACGGAGCCCGACCGGCCCGGCACGGCCTCCCAGGCGGCCCGCGGGACGTCGACGTGGGCCACCTGGCCGCTGGCGTGCACACCCGCGTCGGTGCGGCCGGCCACCGTGAGCCGGGGGGCGGGGTCCAGCCGCAGCACCCGGCCGAGCGCGGCGGTCAGCTCCCCCTGCACCGTGCGCAGCCCCGGCTGCTCGGCCCAGCCCGCGAAGCGCGTCCCGTCGTAGCCGAGGTCCAGGCGAACGCGAACGAGCCCGCCCTCCCCGGGACCGGGGAGGACGGGCTCGACGCTGGGACGGGAGGCGCTCAGGCCTGGTCCTTCTTCTCGTCCGAGGGGTCGGCCTCGGCGGCGTCGACCTCGGTGCCCTCGTCGGCGGTCGCCGGGGCGTCGCCCTCGGGCAGGGTGTCCGGCTGCGCGACGCTGCCGGCCTCGACCTCGGTGGTCCCCGGGGTCGCCTCGGCCGCGGGGGCCTCCTCGGCCGGCGCGGTCGCGGCGGCGGCCTGCTCGGCCTCGCGGACGACGCCCTGCTTGGCGCTGACCGGCTCCATGACGAGCTGGATCACGGCCATGGGGGCGTTGTCGCCCTTGCGGGGACCGATCTTCACGATGCGCGTGTAGCCACCGTTGCGCTCGGCCATCGCCGGGGCGATCTCGGTGAAGAGGAAGTGCACGACGGACTTGTCGCGCACCGTCTTCATGACCTCGCGGCGGGCCGCCAGGTCACCCTTCTTGGCGAAGGTGATGAGGCGCTCGGCGTGCGGGCGCAGCCGCTTCGCCTTGGCCTCGGTGGTGGTGATGCTGCGGTGTTCGAAGAGCGCAGTCGCCAGGTTGGCGAGGATGAGCTTCTCGTGGGCCGGCCCGCCGCCGAGCCGCGGACCCTTGGTGGGGGTGGGCATTGTTGTGTCTCCTCGGTGTTGCCCCGCGCCTGGTCAGCGCGCGAAGCTGCGGACGGTCAGAGCTGCTCGTCCTCGGCGAACGACTGGTCGTCGTCCTCGAAGTCGTTGACGACGGCGCTCGGGTCGAACCCGGGCGGGGAGTCCTTGAGGTGCAGGCCCATGCCGACCAGCTTGGCCTTGACCTCGTCGATGGACTTCTGCCCGAAGTTGCGGATGTCGAGCAGGTCGGCCTCGCTGCGCGAGACCAGTTCGCCGACGGTGTGGATGCCCTCGCGCTTGAGGCAGTTGTAGGAGCGGACCGTGAGGTCCAGCGCCTCGATCTCGAGCGCCAGGTCGGCCGCCAGCGCGGCGTCGGTCGGCGAGGGACCCATGTCGATGCCCTCGGCCTCGACGTTGAGCTCGCGCGCCAGGCCGAAGAGCTCGACCAGGGTCTTGCCGGCCGAGGCGACGGCGTCGCGGGGGCTGATGGCGTGCTTGGTCTCCACGTCCACGACGAGGCGGTCGAAGTCCGTCCGCTGCTCGACGCGGGTCGCCTCGACCTTGTACGTCACCTTCAGGACCGGGGAGTAGATCGAGTCGACCGGGATGCGGCCGATCTCCTGCTCACCGGACTTGTTCTGCGCCGCCGAGACGTAGCCGCGGCCGCGCTCGACCGTCAGCTCCAGCTCGAGCTTGCCCTTGCCGTTGAGCGTCGCGATGTGCAGGTCGGGGTTGTGGACCTCGACCCCCGCGGGCGGGGCGATGTCGGCCGCGGTGACCGCGCCCGGGCCCTGCTTGCGCAGGTACATCACGACGGGTTCGTCGTGCTCGGAGGAGACGACGAGGTTCTTGACGTTGAGGACGATCTCGGTGACGTCCTCCTTCACCCCCGGCACGGACGTGAACTCGTGCAGCACGCCGTCGATCCGCAGGCTGGTCACCGCCGCGCCCGGGATGGACGACAGCAGGGTCCGGCGCAGCGAGTTGCCGAGGGTGTACCCGAAGCCGGGCTCGAGGGGCTCGATGACGAAGCGCGAGCGGTACTCGTCGACGACGTCCTCGGTGAGGGTGGGGCGCTGTGCGATCAGCACGGAGGTTCCTTCCCGCGGGCGTCCGCCATATGACGCCCCGCACGCCCGTCGGCATCGGTCCACCGACGGGGTCTGGCTCGATCAGAGAACTGGGTTTCCGATCAGGTCGGTCCCGGGACCCGGGGGCCCCGGGACCGCTCCCGAGTCAGACGCGCCGACGCTTGGGCGGACGGCAGCCGTTGTGCGGGCTGGGCGAGACGTCCTGGATCGCGCCGACCTCGAGGCCGGTGGCCTGGAGGGAGCGGATCGCGGTCTCGCGGCCGGAGCCGGGACCCTTGACGAAGACGTCGACCTTGCGCATGCCGTGCTCCTGCGCACGGCGGGCGGCCGCCTCGGCGGCCATCTGCGCGGCGAACGGGGTCGACTTGCGGGACCCCTTGAACCCGACCTGACCGGCCGACGCCCACGCGATGACCGCGCCCGTCGGGTCGGTGATCGAGACGATCGTGTTGTTGAACGTCGACTTGATGTGCGCGTGGCCGTGCGCGACGTTCTTCTTCTCCTTGCGACGCGGCTTGCGCGTCGCCGTGGCCTGACGGCTCTTGGGAGGCATGCTCTCCGGACTCCTGGTGGACTGCGACGAGTGGCTTCGAGGGCGAACCGGTGGGTTCGCGAGGCGGCCCGCAGGCGGACCGCGCACTGCTTACTTGCGACCGGCCTTCTTCTTGCCGGCCACGGTGCGCTTGGGGCCCTTGCGGGTGCGCGCGTTGGTCTTCGTGCGCTGACCGCGGACGGGCAGCCCGCGGCGGTGCCGCAGACCCTGGTAGGTGCCGATCTCGACCTTGCGGCGGATGTCGGCGGCCACCTCGCGGCGGAGGTCACCCTCGACGCGGTAGTTGCCCTCGATGTGGTCGCGGAGCGCGACCAGGTCGTCGTCCGAGAGGTCGCGGACGCGCAGGTCCGGGTTCACACCCGTCGCGGCCAGGGTTTCCTGGGCGCGCGTGCGACCGACGCCGTAGATGTACGTGAGCGCGATCTCCAGCCGCTTCTCGCGGGGGAGGTCGACGCCGACGAGACGTGCCATGCGGGATGGTCCCTCTTCTGTCGCGGAGGTCTGGAGCAGGGCCTGTCCCGCCGTCTCGAGCGGGTCCCCGGCCTCCGACCGGGGGTGTCACCAGCGGTGCTGGCGGGTCCTGCTGTGGGTGCTGCTTCCGTGCTGGAGCAGTGGCGAAGCCGCGGTGCGTGCTGCGTCAGCCCTGGCGCTGCTTGTGGCGCAGGTTGTCGCAGATGATCATGACTCGCCCGTGACGGCGGATCACCTTGCACTTGTCGCAGATCTTCTTGACGCTCGGCTTGACCTTCATCGTGTCTCCGGTCGTGCAGAACCCGCCCCGGTCTCGGGGCGGGCCGGCGGCCAGTGGGTGGTCACTTGTAGCGGTAGACGATGCGCCCGCGGGACAGGTCGTAGGGGCTGAGCTCGACCACGACCCGGTCCTCGGGGAGGATGCGGATGTAGTGCTGACGCATCTTCCCGGAGATGTGGGCGAGCACCTTGTGGCCGTTGCTCAGCTCGACGCGGAACATCGCGTTCGGCAGGGCTTCGATCACGGTGCCTTCGATCTCGATGACGCCGTCCTTCTTCGGCATGTCCTCCGCTTTTCATCAAGTGTCGGTTGAGGCCTGCCCGATCGCCCACCGCCGGAAGACCCGACGGGAGGCATGGCAGACCGATGGTCAAGCTTACGCGACGGCGCGCCGTGGGCGAAATCGGGCGATCATGCCCGCCGGGTGGGTTGCGGCGCAACCGAAGACGCGCCCGCCGCGCCGCGCACCGGGCCTCCCCGACCACCCGGGGGCGGGTGCGGCGCCGGCCGGGCGGCGGGCGGCGACCTACTCGGAGGGGACGCTCACGCCGAACGCGGCGAGCTCGGCGGCTCCCCCGTCCGGGGCCGTGAGCACCCACAGGCCCTCGTCGAGGACGGCCACGGTGTGCTCCCAGTGGGCCGCGCGCGTCCCGTCGGAGGTCACGACGGTCCACTCGTCGGCCAGCACGTCGGTCTCGATCCCGCCGCGGGTGCACATCGGCTCGACGGCCAGCACCAGGCCCGGCTTGACCTTGGGGCCCTTCTCGCGGACGCGGTAGTTCAGCACCTCGGGGGCCATGTGCATGGCCCGGCCGATGCCGTGGCCGGTGTACCCGTCCACGATGCCCAGCCGGCCGTCCACGGCGTCCTCGACGGCCGCGCCGACGTCGCCCACGCGCCCGCGGGCGTCCAGCGCGGCGATGCCGGCCCACAGGGCCCTGCGGGTCACCTCGACGAGCTCGACGTCCCCGGCGTCCCGCGGCTCCCCCACGATCTGCGTGAAAGCCGAGTCGCCGTGCCAGCCGTCGACGACGCAGCCGCCGTCGACCGAGACGACGTCGCCCTCCTCCAGCACCCGGTCCCCCGGGATGCCGTGGACGACGACCTCGTTGACGGAGATGCAGAACGTCTTCGGGTACCCGTGGTAGCCGAGGAAGTTCGACGTGCCGCCCCCCGCGCGGATGACCTCCGCGCCGATGGCGTCCAGCTCGTCCAGCCGCACACCGGGGCGCAGCGCCGCCCGGACGCTCTCCAGGGCCGCGTGGGTCAGCAGCCCGGCCCGGCGCATCGCCCGGACCTGGTCCGGCGTCTTGTACTCGACCCTCTCCCGCCCGAACACGTCAGGCGGGGGGCAGGCCGAGGGCCGTCACGAGGCGCTCGGTGACCGACGAGATCTCCCCCAGGCCGTCCACCGACCGCAGCAGGCCGCGCTCGGAGTAGACCTCCACGAGCGGGGCCGTCTGCTCGGCGTAGACGTGCTGACGGGTGCGGACGACGTCCTCGGTGTCGTCCGAGCGGCCCTGCTCGAGGGCGCGGCGGGTCAGCCGGCGCACCAGCTCCTCGGTGTCGGCCGTGATCTCCAGCACGTGCTCGAGCTTGGCGCCGCTCTCGCGGAGCATGTCGTCCAGCTCGCGGACCTGGTCGACGGTGCGCGGGTAGCCGTCGAGGATGAAGCCGTCGACGGCGTCGGCCTGCTGCAGGCGGTCGCGGACCATCGCGTTGGTCACGGTGTCCGGCACGTACCGCCCGGCGTCGAGGTACTCCTTGACCGTCTTGCCCAGCTCGGTCTCCTCCGCCACGTTGGCGCGGAAGATGTCGCCGGTGGAGATGGCGGGGACACCGAGGCGGGACGACAGGAGCTTGGCCTGGGTGCCCTTGCCCGCACCGGGCGGACCGAGGAGGACGAGACGAGTCATCGCAAGAACCCTTCGTAGTTTCGCTGCTGGAGCTGGGACTCGATCTGCTTCACCGTCTCGAGCCCGACCCCGACGATGATCAGGATCGACGTGCCCCCGAAGGGGAAGTTCGTGTTGGCATTGAAGAGCACGAACGCGATGAGGGGAAGCAGCGAGATGAGCCCCAGGTACAGCGATCCTGGCAGGGTGATGCGGGTGAGGATGTAGTCCAGGTACTCGGCGGTGGGCCGTCCGGCGCGCACGCCGGGGATGAAGCCGCCGTACTTGCGCATGTTCTCGGCGACCTCGTCCGGGTTGAACGTGATCGCGACGTAGAAGTACGCGAAGAAGATGATGAGCAGGAAGTACACGGCCATGTACAGAGGGTGGTCACCCTTGGTGAAGTGGTCCGTGATCCAGGCGACCCAGGCCTCGTTCGGGTCGTTGAACTGGGCCACCAGCGCCGGCAGGTAGAGCAGCGACGAGGCGAAGATCACCGGGATGACGCCCGCCATGTTGACCTTGAGCGGGATGTACGTGGAGGTGCCCCCGTACATGCGCCGGCCGATCATCCGTTTGGCGTACTGCACCGGCACCCGGCGCTGGGACTGCTCGACCGCGACGACGGCCGCCACGACCACCAGACCGACCGCGATGACCCCCGCGAAGGTCAGCCAGCCGCGCTCGCGGCCGATGGCCAGCAGCGACGTGGGGAAGGTCGCGGCGATCTGGGCGAAGATCAGCAGGGACATGCCGTTCCCGACGCCGCGCTCGGTGACGAGCTCCCCCATCCACATGATCAGGCCGGTCCCGGCGGTCATGGTCAGGACCATCAGCAGGATGGTCGGCACGCTCTGGTCGGGCAGGACCTGCGCGTTGCACGAGGTCCCGAACAGCCGCGAGGGCTCCCGCGCGATCGTGACGTAGGTCGTGGACTGGAGGATCGCCAGGCCGATCGTCAGGTACCGCGTGTACTGCGTGAGCTTGCTGGTGCCCTGCTGCCCCTCCTTCTTCAGCTCCTCGAAGCGGGGGATCACGACCGTGAGCAGCTGCACGATGATGCTCGCGGTGATGTACGGCATGATCCCGAGCGCGAAGATGCTGAGCTGGAGCAGCGCGCCGCCGGAGAAGAGGTTCGCCAGGCCGAGCAGGTCGTTCCCGGTCTGGGCCTGGTCGATGCACTGCTGGACGGCGGAGTACGAGACCCCCGGGGCCGGCACGAACGAGCCGAGTCGGACCAGGACGATGATCCCGATCGTGAACAGCAGCTTGCGGCGCAGGTCGGGCGTCCGGAAGGCGCGACCGATTGCGGTGAGCACTACGACCTCCTGCACCGCGCTCCCCTGTCGAGGAGGAGACGGGTTGTCACTGACGGGTCGGACGGTTGGGCCGGACGGAGGGTCCTCGAGCCGAGGCCCACGCCGTCCGGGTAGACCCTACCTCCCTGCAAACGCGCACGCGGCGGTAGCAGGCGATCACTCGCCGCTACCGCCGCGTGGGCAGTGCTGTGCTCGCGTCAGCGAACGGTGGTGGTCCCGCCCGCAGCCGCGATCTTCTCGGCCGCCGAGGCCGAGAACTTGTCGGCCGTCACCTGCAGGGCCACGGTGATCTCACCGGTGCCGAGCACCTTGACGGGCTGGCCCCTGCGGACCGCGCCCTTGGCGACGAGCTCGTCGACACCCACGGTGCCGCCCTCGGGGAAGAGGGTCGCGAGCTTGTCGAGGTTGACGACCTGGAACTCGACGCGGAACGGGTTGGTGAACCCGCGCAGCTTCGGCAGGCGCATGTGCAGGGGCATCTGGCCGCCCTCGAAGGCCTCGGGCACCTGGTAGCGGGCCTTGGAGCCCTTGGTGCCGCGACCGGCGGTCTTGCCCTTGCTGCCCTCACCGCGGCCGACGCGCGTCTTGGCGGTGTTCGAGCCCGGAGCCGGGCGCAGGTGGTGCAGCTTCAGAACGTGTTCGCCCTGGTTCGCCATCAGTCGACCTCCTCAACCTTCACGAGGTGCGCGACGGTGTTGGCCATGCCACGGAACTCGGGCTTGTCGTCCTTGACGACCGACTGCCCGATCTTGTGGAGCCCGAGGCTGCGGAGCGTGTCGCGCTGGTTCTGCTTGCCGCCGATGCCGGACTTGGTCTGCGTGATCTTCAGGCGAGCCATCAGGCGGTCACCCCCGCGGCCTGGGCGCGCAGCAGCGCGACCGGGGCGACGTGCTCGACCGGCAGACCACGACGCGCCGCGACCTGCTCGGGACGCTCCAGGCCGCGCAGGGCCTCGATCGTCGCGTGCACGATGTTGATCGCGTTGTCGCTGCCGAGGGACTTCGACAGGACGTCGTGGATGCCCGCGCACTCGAGGACCGCGCGGACCGGGCCACCGGCGATGACGCCGGTACCCGGGGAGGCCGGGCGCAGCATGACCACGCCGGCCGCCTTCTCACCCTGCACGGGGTGCGGGATGGTGCCCTGGATCTTGGGGACGCGGAAGAAGTTCTTCTTGGCCTCCTCGACGCCCTTGGCGATCGCCGCGGGCACCTCCTTGGCCTTGCCGTAGCCGACACCGACGGTGCCGTCGCCGTCGCCCACGACCACGAGGGCCGTGAAGCTGAAGCGGCGGCCGCCCTTGACGACCTTGGCCACGCGGTTGATGGTCACGACGCGCTCGACGAAGTTGCTGCGGTCGCCCGCGTCACCACGTCCACGGTTGTCGCGGCCGCCGTCGCGGCCGCCGCGGCCGCGGTTGTCACCGCGGTTGTCGCCGCCGCCGCGGTTGTCGCCGCCGCCGGCCGCACCGGCGCCTCGGCGCTGGGGTCCAGGCATCAGACGTTCCTCATCTCATCGACTTCGTAGGTCACAGGGCCAGCCCCGCCTCACGAGCGCCGTCGGCGATCGCCGCGACACGGCCGGCGTAGCGGTTGCCGCCGCGGTCGAAGACCACGGCCTCGACACCGGCAGCCTTGGCGCGTTCGCCGACGAGCACGCCCACGGCCTTCGCCTTGGCGGACTTGTCGTCGCTGCTCGCGCGCAGGTCCGCCTCCATGGTCGAGGCCGACGCCAGGGTGTGACCCGCGGCGTCGTCGATGACCTGGACGAACACGTGGCGCGTGGACCGCGTGACCACGAGACGAGGACGCACAGCGGTGCCGACGACCTTCTTGCGCACGCGGGTGTGACGACGCTTGCGCGCCGGCGCAGTGCCCTTCTGGGTCTTCTGGGTGGAGAGTCCCATGGTCACTTACCAGCCTTTCCGACCTTGCGGCGGATCTGCTCGCCGGCGTAGCGCACGCCCTTGCCCTTGTACGGGTCGGGCTTGCGGAGCTTGCGGATGTTCGCGGCGACCTCGCCGACCTGCTGCTTGTCGATCCCCGCCACGGAGAACCGGGTGTTGTTCTCCACCGCGAAGGTGATGCCCGCCGGCGCCTTGACGACGACCGGGTGGCTGAAGCCGAGCGCGAACTCGAGGTCGGAGCCCTTCGCCGTGACGCGGTACCCCGTGCCGACGATCTCGAGCTTCTTCTCGTAGCCCTTGGTCACACCCTCGACCATGTTCGAGATCAGGGTGCGGGTCAGGCCGTGCAGCGAGCGCGAGGTGCGCTCGTCGTCGGGACGGGTCACCTGGAGGGTGCCGTCCTCGGAGCGCTCCACCGCGATGGGCGAAGCGACGGTGTGGTTCAGCTCGCCCTTGGGGCCCTTGACCGTGACGGCTGCGCCGTCGATGGTCACGTCCACACCCGAGGGGACGGTGATCGGGAGTCGGCCGATGCGCGACATGAGTTCTCCTCCCTCACCAGACGTAGGCGAGGACTTCCCCACCCACGCCCTTCTTGTTGGCCTGCTTGTCGGTCAGGAGGCCGGAGGACGTGGACAGGATCGCCACGCCCAGGCCGCCCAGCACGCGGGGCAGGTTCGTCGACTTCGCGTAGACCCGCAGACCCGGCTTGCTCACGCGGCGCAGGCCGGCGATCGCACGCTCACGGTTGGGGCCGAACTTCAGGTTCAGCGTCAGCTTCTTGCCCACCTCGGCGTCCTCGACCGTCCAGGAGGCGATGTAGCCCTCGGCCTGGAGGATCTCGGCGATGTGCGACTTGAGCTTGCTGTACGGCATCTGCACCACGTCGTGGTACGCCGAGTTGGCGTTCCGCAGTCGCGTCAACATGTCCGCGATGGGGTCGGTCATCGTCATCGGGCTCGTCCGCCCTTCCTCGCCGCGGTTTCCGCACCACGTTCGGTGGCGCGGACCTTCGGCGTCTCAGTGATCAGGGTCGTGAAGGAAGAAGAGGTCACCAGCTGGACTTGGTCACACCGGGCAGCTCGCCGGCGTGAGCCATCTCGCGCACGCAGATGCGGCACAGGCCGAACTTGCGGTACACGGCGTGCGGGCGACCGCAACGCTGGCAGCGGGTGTAGGCGCGCACCTTGAACTTGGGCTTGCGCGCGGCCTTGTGGATCAGTGCGGTCTTCGCCACGGTCAGTTCTCCTTGAACGGGAAGCCCAGAGCACGCAGCAGCGCACGGCCTTCGTCGTCGGTCTTCGCCGTCGTCACGACCGTGATGTCCATCCCGCGGACGCGGTCGATCTTGTCCTGGTCGATCTCGTGGAACATCGACTGCTCGTTGAGACCGAAGGTGTAGTTGCCGTTGCCGTCGAACTGCTTCGGCGACAGACCGCGGAAGTCGCGGATGCGCGGGAGCGCGAGCGACAGCAGACGGTCCAGGAACTCCCACATGCGGTCCCCACGCAGGGTGGTGTGGCAACCGATCGGCATGCCCTCGCGCAGCTTGAACTGCGCGATGGACTTGCGGGCCTTGGTGATCTGCGGCTTCTGGCCGGTGATGGCCGTCAGGTCGCGGACCGCGCCGTCGATCAGCTTGGAGTCACGAGCAGCCTCGCCGACACCCATGTTCACGACGACCTTGACCAGGCCGGGGATCTGCATGACGTTCGGGTAGGAGAACTGCGTGTGCAGCTGACCCTTGATCTCTTCGCGGTAGCGCTGCTTCAGACGAGGCAGGGCGGGCGCTTCAGTGGTGGTGGTCATCAGATGTCCTTGCCGGAACGCTTGGCGACGCGGATGCGGTTGGTCTTGGTGCGACCGTCGCGCTCGACCTTCTCCTCGCGGATGCCGACGCGGGTCGGCTTCTTGGTCTCCGGGTCGACGAGCTGCACGTTGCTGATGTGGATCGGGGCCTCGCGCTCGACGATGCCGCCCTCCACACCGGGACGGGCCTTGGTGTGCCGCTTGATGCGGTTCACGCCCTCGACCAGGACCCGCTGGGTCTCGGCGTTGACCTCGAGGACCTTGCCCTGCTTGCCGAGGTCGGACGTCTTGGTGCCGTCCTCGTTCTTGCGCCCGCGCACGCGGGTGATGACCTGGACCAGGTCACCCTTCTTGATGCGCAACTTCCCCATGGTCAGAGCACCTCCGGAGCCAGCGAGATGATCCGCATGAACTTCTTCTCGCGCAGTTCACGGCCGACGGGCCCGAAGATGCGGGTACCGCGCGGGTCGCCGTCTGCGCGGAGGATCACCGCGGCGTTCTCGTCGAAGCGGATGTAGGAACCGTCGGCGCGCCGACGCTCCTTCTTGGTGCGGACGATGACGGCCTTGACCACATCGCCCTTCTTGACGTTCCCACCGGGGATGGCGTCCTTGACCGTGGCCACGATCACGTCACCGATGCCGGCGTAGCGGCGGCCGGAGCCACCGAGCACGCGGATGCACAAGATCTCCTTGGCACCCGTGTTGTCGGCGACCTTGAGCCGCGACTCCTGCTGGATCACTCTCTACTCCTTCGTCGCGCCGGTTCTCGACCACCCGCGAGGGGGCGAGCCTGGCCGAACGGACATGGAATCTGGGGGTGGGCCGCACCTGTGGCCCACCCTCGGTCGAACGCGCCCGAGAGCGCGCGCGTCACTTCGCGCGTTCGAGGACCTCGACGACGCGCCAACGCTTGGTCGCAGACAGCGGCCGGGTCTCGGCGATGAGGACGAGGTCGCCCACGTTCGCCGTCTCCACCTCGTCGTGCGCCTTGACCTTGGTCGTGCGGCGGATGACCTTGGCGTAGAGCGGGTGCTTCACGCGGTCCTCGACCTCGACGACGACGGTCTTCTGCATCTTGTCGCTGACGACGTAACCGCGACGCGTCTTGCGGTAGCCGCGCTCGGTCGTGGTCGCAGCGGTGTCCTGCTCGCTCACTTCGCAGCCTCCTTCGTGATCGGCGCCTCGGTGATGCCGAGCTCGCGCTCGCGCATCGTCGTGTAGATGCGGGCGATGTCCCGCTTGACCGCCTTCAGCCGGGAGTTGTTCTCCAGCTGGCCGGTGGCGGACTGGAAGCGCAAGTTGAACAGCTCTTCCTTCGCCTTCTTCAGCTCCTCGACAAGCTTCGTGTCGTCGAACTCGCGGAGCTCGTCAGCGCTCAGGCCCTTGGTCCCGATCGCCATCATTCACCACCCTCACGACGCACGATCTTGCACTTGACCGGGAGCTTGTGGATCGCACGGGTCAGAGCCTCGTGCGCCACCTTCTCGGTCGGGAACGACAGCTCGAACATCACGCGACCGGGCTTGATGTTCGCGATCCACCACTCCGGCGAACCCTTGCCGGAACCCATGCGGGTCTCGGCCGGCTTCTTCGTCAGCGGACGGTCCGGGTAGATGTTGATCCAGACCTTGCCGCCACGACGGATGTGGCGGGTGATGGCGATACGAGCGGACTCGATCTGGCGGTTGGTGACGTAGCCGCCCTCCACCGCCTGGATCCCGTACTCACCGAAGGTGACCCGGGTGCCGCCGGAGGCAGCGCCACGCCGCGTGGGGTGGTGCTGCTTGCGGTGCTTGACTCGCCGCGGGATCAGCACGACTCAGGCCTCCGTTCCGTTGGAACCCTTGCCGGTGACCGGCTGCGCAGCAGCGGTACCGGTCGGAGCAGCGCCGGGAGCCGCGGCCTCGGCCACGGGTGCGCTCTCCTGCGTCGGACGACGACGGCCGCGGCCCTCGCCGCGGTCGGGACGCTCACCACGACGCGGGGCGCGCGGAGCGGCGGCCTGCGACTGGGCGAGCTCACGGCTGGTGACGTCGCCGTGGTAGATCCACACCTTCACGCCGATGCGGCCGAAGGTGGTGCGGGCCTCGTAGAAGCCGTAGTCGATGTTCGCGCGCAGCGTGTGCAGCGGAACGCGACCCTCGCGGTAGAACTCCGAGCGCGACATCTCCGCACCGCCGAGGCGGCCGGCGCACGCGACGCGGATGCCCTTGGCGCCCGAGCGCATCGTCGTCTGCATCCCCTTGCGCATGGCGCGGCGGAAGGAGACGCGGCTCGCGAGCTGCTCGGCGATGCCCTGGGCGACCAGCTGGGCGTCGGTCTCGGGGCTCTTGACCTCGAGGATGTTCAGCTGGACCTGCTTGCCCGTGAGCTTCTCGAGCTCACCGCGGATGCGGTCGGCCTCCGCGCCGCGACGGCCGATGACGATGCCCGGCCGGGCGGTGTGGATGTCGACGCGCACGCGGTCGCGGGTGCGCTCGATCTCGACCTTCGAGATGCCCGCGCGCTCCATGCCCTTGGACATGAGGCGGCGGATCGCGACGTCCTCCTTGACGTAGTCGGCGTAGCGCTGACCGGTCTTGGTGGAGTCGGCGAACCACCGGCTGCGGTGGTCGGTGGTGATGCCCAGTCGGAACCCGAACGGGTTGACCTTCTGTCCCATCAGCGGGTCCTCCTCGTCTTCTTGGCGCCGGCGACGGCGGGGGCCACGACCACGGTGATGTGGCTGGTGCGCTTCAGGATGCGTCCGGCGCGGCCCTGGGCCCGCGGACGGAAACGCTTCATGGTCGGACCCTCGTCGACGTGGATCGCCTTCACGACGTACTCGTTCGGGTCGAACGCCTCAGAGTGCTTGTCCGCGAGGAACTTCGCATTCGCGATGGCGCTCTCGACGAGCTTGCGCACCGGCTCGGCCGCCGCCTGCGGGGCGAACGACAGCACGGCGACGGCTTCGGTGGCCTGCTTGCCCCGGACGAGGTCGACGACTCGGCGCGCCTTCTGGGGCGTGACGCGGAGGTGCCGCGTCTGCGCCTTGGCTTCCATCCCTGTCCTGCTTCCTGGTTTCGGTCTCGAAAGGTGGTGCCGCTGGAGCCGGTGGCTCAGCGACGACGACCCTTGCGGTCGTCCTTCTCGTGGCCCTTGAACGTCCGCGTGGCAGCGAACTCGCCGAGCTTGTGCCCCACCATCGACTCGGTGACGAAGACGGGGACGTGCTTGCGGCCGTCGTGCACCGCGAACGTGTGACCCAGGAAGTCCGGGGTGATGACCGAACGGCGGGACCACGTCTTGATGACGTTGTGCGTTCCGGCCTCGTTCTGCGCGTCCACCTTCTTCTGGAGGTGGTCGTCGACGAACGGGCCCTTCTTCAAGCTGCGAGGCATGGCCTTAGCTCCCTATCAGCGCTTCTTGCCGGTGCGGCGGCGACGGACGATGAGCTTGTCGCTCTCCTTGCCCGGACGCCGCGTACGGCCTTCAGGCTTGCCCCAGGGGCTGACGGGGTGACGACCACCGGACGTCTTCCCCTCACCACCACCGTGCGGGTGGTCGATCGGGTTCATGGCGACACCGCGGACGGTCGGGCGCTTGCCCTTCCAGCGCATGCGGCCGGCCTTGCCCCAGTTGATGTTGGACTGCTCGGCGTTGCCGACCTCGCCGATGGTGGCGCGGCAGCGGACGTCGACGTTCCGGATCTCGCCGGACGGCATGCGCAGCTGGGCGAAACGGCCCTCGCGGGCGACGAGCTGGACGCTCGCGCCGGCGGAGCGGGCGATCTTCGCGCCGCCACCGGGACGGATCTCGATGGCGTGGATGACCGTACCCACGGGGATGTTGCGCAGCGGCAGGTTGTTGCCGGGCTTGATGTCGGCCTCGGGGCCGTTCTCGATCCGGTCACCCTGCTTCAGCTTCGCGGGGGCGATGATGTAGCGCTTCTCGCCGTCCACGTAGTGCAGCAGCGCGATGCGCGCGGTGCGGTTGGGGTCGTACTCGATGTGAGCGACCTTGGCCGCGACGCCGTCCTTGTCGTGACGACGGAAGTCGATCACGCGGTAGGCGCGCTTGTGCCCACCACCGATGTGGCGGGTGGTGATCCGACCGGACGAGTTGCGGCCACCGGTCTTGGACAGCGGGCGGACGAGCGACTTCTCCGGCTCGCTCCGCGTGATCTCGACGAAGTCGGCGACGGACGAGCCACGGCGGCCCGGCGTCGTCGGCTTGTACTTGCGGATTCCCATTGCAGCGTTTCCTCGGGTTCGAAGGTGTCTACGGCAGTCGTGCGAGCCCTACCGGGCTCAGGCGACCGAGCCGCCGAAGATGTCGATCGTGCCCTCGCGCAACGTCACGATGGCCCGCTTGGTGTCCTTGCGCTTACCAGTACCGAACTTGGTGCGCCGGCTCTTGCCCTGACGGTTCGCGGTGTTGACCGCGGAGACCTTGACGCCGAAGACCTTCTCGACCGCGATCTTGATCTCGGTCTTGTTGGCCCGCGGGTCCACCAGGAACGTGTACTTGCCCTCGTCGATGAGCCCGTAGCTCTTCTCGGAGACGACCGGCGCGAGCAGGATGTCGCGCGGGTCCTTCTGGGTGCCGCCGATCGCGCTCACAGGGTGCTCCCTTCGGATTCCGCCGCCACCGCGGTCGCGCTGCGACCCTTCGGCGGACCGGCGACGAAGGAGTCGAGGGCCGCGCGGGTGAAGACGACGTCGTCGCTCTTCAGGACGTCGTAGGTGTTCAGCTGGTCAGCCGGCAGCACGTGCACGTTCTCGAGGTTGCGCAGGGACTTCTGCGACACCTCGTCGTCGCGGGTCAGGACGACCAGCACGTTCTTGCGGCCGGACAGGGTCGCGATGAGCGTCCGCGCCGTCTTGGTGGAGGGGGCCTCGCCGACGGCGAGCCCCTCGACGACGTGCAGACGGTCGTGACGCACCCGGTCGGAGAGCGCACCGCGCAGGGCGGCGGCGATCATCTTCTTGGGGGTGCGCTGCGAGTAGTCGCGCGGCTTGGGGCCGTGGACGATGCCACCACCGGTGAACTGCGGGGCGCGCAGCGAACCCTGGCGGGCGCGGCCGGTGCCCTTCTGCTTGTACGGCTTCTTGCCGCCACCGCGGACCTCACCACGACGCTTGGTCGAGTGGGTGCCCTGGCGGGCCGCCGCGAGCTGGGCGGTCACCACCTGGTGGATCAGCGCGATGTTCGCCTGGCGGGCGAAGTCCTTCGCCGGCAGCTCGACGGTGCCGTTGGTGCCGCCGTCGGCGGTCCGCAGCGGGACGGTGATGGGCTCAGCGGTCTGAGTCGTCTCGGTCATCTCAGGCCTCCTTCACGCGCGCCTTGGACGCGCTCTTGACGAGCACGAGGCCGCCGCGGGGACCGGGGATGGCGCCCGTGATGAGCAGCAGCCCCTTCTCCGCGTCGATCGCCTGCACGGTCAGGTTCTGGGTGGTCTGGCGAGCCGCACCCATGCGACCGGCCATCCGCATGCCCTTGAACACGCGACCCGGGGTGGCGCAGCCACCGATCGACCCGGGCTTGCGGTGGTTGCGGTGCGCACCGTGGGAGGCGCCGACGCCGGCGAAGCCGTGACGCTTCATGACACCGGCGAAGCCCTTGCCCTTGGTGGTGCCGACGACGTCGACGGTCGTGCCGGTCTCGAAGACCTCGGCGGTGACCTCCTGGCCGAGCTCGTACGAGCCGGCGTCCGTCGTGCGCAGCTCCACGAGGTGACGACGCGGAGCGACGCCCGCCTTCTCGAAGTGCCCGGTGGCAGGCTTGTTCGCCTTGCGCTGCGCGATGGCCTCGGTGGCCAGCTGGACGGCTTCGTAGCCGTCGGTGGTAGTGGTGCGGATCTGGGTGACGACGTTCGGCTCGACCTTGACGACCGTGACCGGGACGACGCGGTTGTCCGCGTCCCACAGCTGGGTCATGCCGAGCTTGGTGCCGAGCACACCTCGCACTTGCCTGTCGCTCATCGTGTGCAGTCCCTCAGAGCTTGATCTCGATGTCGACACCGGCCGGGAGGTCGAGACGCATGAGCGAGTCGACGGTCTTCGGCGTCGGGTCGATGATGTCGATGAGACGCTTGTGCGTCCGCATCTCGAAGTGCTCGCGGCTGTCCTTGTACTTGTGCGGCGAGCGGATGACGCAGTAGACGTTCTTCTCGGTCGGCAGCGGCACGGGCCCTGCGACCGACGCGCCCGTGCGGGTCACCGTGTCGACGATCTTGCGCGCCGAGCTGTCGATGACCTCGTGGTCGTAGGCCTTGAGCCTGATGCGGATCTTCTGTCCCGCCATGGCGTCGTCTGACTCTCTCTCTTCGTACCGCTACTGACTCGCGCGCGGCGCGGAGCCCCGTCGTGTGTGGTGCTCCGACCCCCGAGGTCGGGCGTGTCGCGCTCTCGCACGAACTGCACCCTCGCCCGGTTGCCCGGTGTGGTCCTGTCGTCCTGTTCAGGTTGCCCTGGAGGTCCAGGTGAACCGTCCGCCGCCCGTACGAGACGTTCGACGTTCGCGGCTGCCGGCCGGAGGTCTGCCCGGTCCCCGGATCGGATGGGATCTTGATCCAGGCGCGGGTCAGCGGCACAGCAACCCCGATAGTCTGCCAGACGAACGGGCTCCTTGGCGAATCGAGCAGCGGTGCCTGGGTGGTGGACGGCTCGCCCACGACGAAGGGGCGGGTCCTGGAGGACCCGCCCCTTCGCCCCGGCGAGCGATCCGCTGCGGGAGGCGACTCCCGCAGCGGCTCAGCTCACTTGATGATCTTCGTGACCCGACCGGCGCCGACGGTGCGGCCACCCTCACGGATCGCGAACTTCAGGCCCTCTTCCATCGCGATGGGCTGGATGAGGTCGACCTTCATCTCGGTGTTGTCACCGGGCATGACCATCTCGGTGCCCTCGGGCAGCGAGACGACGCCGGTGACGTCGGTCGTCCGGAAGTAGAACTGCGGACGGTAGTTGTTGTAGAAGGGCGTGTGACGGCCACCCTCGTCCTTGGACAGGATGTAGGCCTGGCCCTCGAACTCGGTGTGCGGGGTGATCGAGTTCGGCTTGGTCACGACCTGGCCGCGCTCGACGTCGTCACGCTTGAGACCACGCAGCAGCAGGGCGGCGTTGTCGCCGGCCTGGCCGGTGTCCAGCATCTTGTTGAACATCTCGATGCTGGTGACGGTGGTCTTCGAGGAGGTCGGCTTGATGCCGACGATCTCGACCTCCTGGTTGACGTTCAGGACACCGCGCTCGATGCGGCCGGTCACGACGGTGCCGCGGCCGGTGATCGTGAAGACGTCCTCGATCGGCATCAGGAACGGCTGGTCGACGGCGCGCTCGGGCTCGGGGATCGCGGTGTCGACCGCGTCCATGAGCTCCATGAGCTTGTCGCCCCACTCGGCGTCGCCCTCGAGGGCCTTCAGCGCCGAGACGCGGACCACGGGGACGTCGTCGCCCGGGAACTCGTAGGACGAGAGGAGCTCACGCACCTCCATCTCGACGAGCTCGAGGAGCTCCTCGTCCTCGACCATGTCGGCCTTGTTCAGCGCGACGACGATGTAGGGGACGCCGACCTGGCGGGCCAGGATGACGTGCTCCTTCGTCTGCGGCATCGGGCCGTCGGTGGCCGCGACCACGAGGATGGCGCCGTCCATCTGCGCCGCACCCGTGATCATGTTCTTGATGTAGTCCGCGTGGCCCGGGCAGTCGACGTGGGCGTAGTGACGCGCCTCGGTCTGGTACTCGACGTGCGCGATCGAGATGGTGATCCCGCGCTGACGCTCTTCGGGGGCCTTGTCGATCTGGTCGAACGCCGAAGCCTTGTTCAGCTCCGGGAACTTGTCGTGCAGCACGCGGGTGATCGCCGCGGTCAGCGTCGTCTTCCCGTGGTCGATGTGACCGATCGTGCCGATGTTGACGTGCGGCTTGGTCCGCTCGAACTTCGCCTTCGCCACTGGGGGTCCTCCTCGGACTGTCGTTTCTTCCCGACCCGGTTCAACGGGTGGGTGGGTGACCTGGCTGGTCACTGGCCCACGCGGTGTGGTCCAGGGTCCTGCTGTGGGGGAACGGTCCTCGCGGACCGCTCCCCCGGGTCGTCAGGAGAGGGTCACTCCCCGCGGACCTTCTTGACGATCTCGTCCGCCACGTTCCGCGGAACCTCCGCGTAGCTGGAGAACTGCATCGAGTAGACCGCGCGGCCCTGCGTCTTGGAGCGCAGGTCCCCGACGTAGCCGAACATCTCCGACAGCGGGACGGCGGCCTTGACGAGCTTGGCCCCGCTGACGTCCTCCATGGACTCGATCTGCCCGCGGCGAGCGTTCAGGTCGCCGATGACTTCACCCATGTAGTCGGCCGGCGTGCGCACCTCGACGGCCATGACCGGCTCGAGCAGCACGGGCTGCGCCTTGCGGACCGCCTCGCGCAGGACCATCTTGCCGGCGATCTTGAAGGCCATCTCGGAGGAGTCGACGTCGTGCGCCGCACCGTCGATGAGGGAGGCCTTGATGCCGACGAGCGGGTAGCCCGCGACGACACCCTCCTGCATGGCCTCCTGGATGCCGTTGTCCACGGAGGGGATGTACTCGCGCGGGACACGGCCGCCGGTGACGGCGTTGACGAACTCGTAGAACGTGCCGTCCGCGGTGTCCAGGGGCTCGATGGAGACCTGGACCTTCGCGTACTGGCCCGAACCACCGGTCTGCTTCTTGTGCACGTAGTCCTCCTTGAGGACTGCGCGACGGATGGTCTCGCGGTAGGCGACCTGCGGCTTGCCGACGTTCGCCTCGACCTTGTACTCGCGGCGCATGCGGTCGACGAGGATGTCGAGGTGGAGCTCGCCCATCCCCTTGATGATCGTCTGGCCGGTCTCCTGGTCGAGCTCGACCTGGAAGGTCGGGTCCTCTTCCGCGAGGCGCTGGATAGCCGTGCCGAGCTTCTCCTGGTCGCCCTTCGTCTTCGGCTCGATGGCGACCGAGATGACGGGCTCGGGGAAGGTCATCGACTCGAGGACGACCTGCTGCGCCGGGTCGGACAGGGTGTCCCCCGTCGTCGTCTCCTTGAGGCCGATCATCGCGTAGATGTGGCCCGCGCGAGCCTCCTCGACCGGGTTCTCCTTGTTGGAGTGCATCTGGAAGAGCTTCCCGATGCGCTCCTTCTTGCCCTTGGTCGAGTTCACGACCTGCGAGCCGGCGGAGACGACGCCCGAGTAGACGCGGACGTAGGTCAGCTTCCCGAAGAAGGGGTGCGCCGCGACCTTGAACGCCAGGGCCGAGAACGGCTCCTCGGCGTCGGGCTTGCGGATGATCTCGACGGACTCGTCGCCGACCTTGTGACCGATCATCGGCTTCACGTCGAGCGGCGAGGGCAGGTAGTCGAGCACCGCGTCGAGCATGGGCTGGACGCCCTTGTTCTTGAACGCGGAGCCGCAGAAGATCGGGTAGACCTCGCTGGCGATCGTCAGCTGGCGGACGGCCTTCTTGATCTCCTCGGGGGTGATCTCCTCACCACCCAGGTACTTCTCGAGCAGGGCCTCGTCGGTCTCGGCGACGCGCTCGAGGAGCTTGGTGCGGTACTCCTCGGCCTTCTCGACGAGGTCCGCCGGGATGTCTTCCTTCTCGTACGCCTCGCCCTTGGCCGTGTCCCCGCGCCAGGTGAGGGCGCGCATGTAGACCAGGTCGATGACGCCGACGAAGTCGCTCTCCGCGCCGATCGGCAGCTGCATCACCAGCGGTTCCGCACCGAGGCGGTCGATGATGGTGCCGACGGTGAAGTAGAAGTCGGCGCCCAGCTTGTCCATCTTGTTGACGAAGCAGATGCGCGGGACGTCGTACTTGTCCGCCTGCCGCCACACCGTCTCGGACTGGGGCTCGACACCCTCCTTGCCGTCGAAGACGGCGACCGCACCGTCGAGGACGCGCAGGGAGCGCTCGACCTCGACCGTGAAGTCGACGTGGCCGGGCGTGTCGATGATGTTGATCTGGGATCCCTCCCAGAAACAGGTGGTCGCAGCGGAGGTGATGGTGATCCCCCGCTCCTGCTCCTGCTCCATCCAGTCCATCGTGGCCGCGCCGTCGTGGACTTCGCCGATCTTGTAGTTGATCCCCGTGTAGAAGAGGATCCGCTCCGTCGTCGTCGTCTTGCCGGCGTCGATGTGAGCCATGATGCCGATGTTGCGGACCTTGGTCAGGTCCGTCAGCACGTCCTGTGCCACGGTTTACTGCCTCTTCCCTGGGATCGAGGGTGTGGAACGGCGAGCGGAGCCCACCGCCGGGGTCACCAGCGGTAGTGCGCGAAGGCCCGGTTCGACTCGGCCATCTTGTGGGTGTCCTCGCGGCGCTTGACCGCGGCACCGAGACCGTTCGAGGCGTCGAGGATCTCGTTGAGCAGACGCTCGGTCATGGTCTTCTCGCGGCGCTGCCGGGCGTAGCCGACGAGCCAGCGCAGGGCCAGCGTCGTGGAACGGCTCGGGCGCACCTCGATGGGGACCTGGTAGGTCGACCCACCGACGCGACGGGACTTGACCTCGATGGCGGGCTTGACGTTGTCCAGCGCACGCTTCAGCACGACGACGGGGTCGCCACCGGTCTTGTCGCGGGCACCCTCCAGGGCGCCGTAGACGATCGACTCGGCGACGGACTTCTTGCCGTCGAGGAGGATCTTGTTGACGAGCTGCGTCACCAGCGGGGACTGGTAGACCGGGTCCACCACGAGGGGACGCTTGGGTGCGGGGCCCTTGCGCGGCATGTCAGCTCTTCTCCTTCTTCGCGCCGTAGCGGCTGCGCGCCTGCTTGCGGTTCTTGACGCCCTGGGTGTCGAGCGAGCCGCGGACGATCTTGTAGCGGACGCCCGGGAGGTCCTTCACGCGGCCACCGCGGACGAGGACCATCGAGTGTTCCTGGAGGTTGTGACCCACACCGGGGATGTAGGCGGTGACCTCGATACCGCTGGTCAGCTTCACGCGGGCGACCTTGCGCAGCGCCGAGTTCGGCTTCTTCGGCGTCGTGGTGTACACGCGCGTGCACACGCCACGGCGCTGCGGGCTGCCCTTGAGGGCGGGCGTCTTGGTCTTGACGACCTTGTCCTCCCGGCCCTTGCGGACCAGCTGCTGGATGGTGGGCACCCTGTCTCCGTCTGTCTCGATCTTGTGTGTCGGCTGTCCTGGGAACGCGCCACCCTGATGGGCCGGCGCTCGACCCCCGCCGACCCACGAGGTCGGGCGTGTCGTTCGGTCGAGGTCCCGCAGGGATGACGTCCGTCACCTGGTTGCGGGCGCGCTCGTGTCAAGCGGACACGAGACTACCCGCCGCGCTGTTGAGTGGTCAAAACGAGCCCGTCGCGCTGGTCGCGGGCCCGCGGAGGGGCCGTCCCGCTCCCCCGGGGGAGCGGG
>NZ_JBJLSJ010000015.1:0-112937 GCF_050871975.1 Kineococcus rugosus
CCCCCCCCCCCCCCCCCGCCCCCCCCCCCCCCCCCCCCCCCCCCCCCCCCCCCCCCCCCCCCCCCCCCCCCCCCCCCCCCCCCGGCCCCGCCACCGTCCTGACCGGCGTCGACCGGGCCATGGTGACCCTCGACGTGGGCACCACCGCCACCGCGGTCGTCGCCCGCCTGGAGCAGACCGAGCAGGAGGCCCGGCGCGGGGTGCGACGGCTCGTGTGGTCCAACGCCGGGCACCCGCCACCGGTCCTCCTCACGCCCCGGGGCGAGGTGTCCGCCCTCCAGGGCCGGTCCGCCGAGCTCCTCCTCGGGGTGCTGCCCGACGTGCCCCGCGGGGAGAGCGTCGCCGAGCTCGAGGCGGGCTCGACCGTGCTCCTGCACACCGACGGCCTCGTCGAGCGCCGCGGTGAAGCCCTCGAGGACGGCTTCGCCCGTCTCGCGCGGTGCCTGGAGGAGCTCGCCCCGCGCGACCTCCCCCTCGACGCCCTGTGCGACGCGGTCCTGGACCGGATGCTGCCGCAGCGCCCGGAGGACGACGTGGCGCTGCTGGCGGTGCGGCTGCACCCCCAGGGCTGACGCGCCGGGCCGACCCGCCGCCGGGGTGCTTGACTGCCCGGGTGCGCTACGTCGTGATCGGGGCAGGGGCCATCGGCGGGACCCTCGGCGGCCGGCTCGGCCAGCACGGCCACGAGGTCGTCCTCGTCGCCCGCGGCGCCCACGCCGACCGCCTGCGGGCCAGGGGGCTGCGCCTGCTGACGCCCGGCGGGCCCGTCGAGCTGCACGCCCCCGTCGCCACCTCCCCCGCCGACGTCGACCTCACGCCCGACGACGTCCTCGTGCTCGCCGTGAAGGTCCAGGACGCGGCCGGCCTGCTGCCCGACTGGGCCGGGGCCCGCGTCGGGGACTCCACCGCCGGGGCCGCCCTGCCCATCGTGTGCGCCCAGAACGGCGTCGAGGGCGAACGCCTCGCCCTGCGCTGGTTCCGCCGCGTCGTCGGCGCCTGCGTCTACCTGCCCGCCAGCCACCTCGAACCCGGCGTCGTCGTCTCCGAGGGCGCCCCCGTCTCCGGCGGGCTCGTCCTGGGCCGCTACCCGCACGGCCGCGACGACCTCGTCGAGCGCGTCGCCGCCGACCTCGCCTCCGCCGGGTTCGCCACCGCCGTCAGCGACGACGTCATGGCCGCCAAGCGCGGCAAGCTGCTCGACAACACCGGCAACGCCCTCGACGCCGTGTGCCGCCCCGGCCCCGGCCGGGACGACCTGCAGGCCCGCGCCCGCGCCGAGGGGGAGGCCGCCCTCGCCGCCGCCGGCACCCCCGCGCTGGACCGCAGCCGGGCCCTGCCGCAGCTGGACGAGCTCGGGTTCGGCGCCACCGACGTCGCCGGCCTCGAGCGCGGCGGCTCCTCCAGCTGGCAGAGCCTGCACCGCGGCGGGTCCATCGAGACCGACTGGCTCAACGGCGAGGTCGTCCGCCTCGGCCGCACCCACGGCGTCGCCACCCCCGTCAACGAGGCCCTGCAGGTCCTCGCCGCCGTGTCCGTGCGGCGCGGGCTGGGCCCGCGCGCCTTCGACGTCGCCGACGTCACCGCCCTCGCCGACGCACCCGGGTGACCCGCGCGGGTGACCCGCGCGGGTGACCCCGGACGAGCCCGGCCGGACGCGCCTGAGAAGCTGACCGGCATGCGTGTCGACCACGTCGGCTACGCCGCGGGACCGGAGGGTCTGCAGGAGACCGCGCGGTCCCTCGCGGCGCGACTCGGGGTGCGCGTCGTCGACGGCGGCCCCCACCCCCGCTTCGGCACCCGCAACGTCGTCCTGCCGCTGTCCGGCGGCGCCTACGTCGAGGTCGTCGAGGTGCTCGACCACCCCGTCGCGGAGAAGGCCCTGTTCGGGCGCGCCGTGCGCGAGCGCAGCGAGGCCGGGGGCGGCTGGTTCGCCTGGAGCGTCACCGTCGACGACCTCGACGGCTACGGCGAACGGCTCGGCGAGGAGATCGAGGAGGGCGCCCGCCGCCGCCCCGACGGGGTGGAGCTGCGGTGGCGGCAGATCGGCGTCCCGGCGCTGCGCACCGAACCCCAGCTGCCGCTGCTCATCGAGTGGTCCGGCCCGGCGACCCAGCACCCCTCGGCCCTGTCCCTGGCCGGCGGCACCCGGCTGACGGGCCTGACCATCGCCGGCCAGCGCCAGCGGGTCCGCGACTGGCTGGGGCTGCCCCCCGAGTTCAGCTCCGACCACGTGCGCTTCACCTGGCTCGACGTCGTCGGCAGCCCCCGCGCGACGGGGCTGCGGGCCGTCACGTTCGAGACCCCCCGCGGCACCGTCGAGATCTGAGGTCCGATGGACTGGCTGCCCGAGTGGGCTCCCTCGCTCACCGTCTCCGCCGTCGCGCTCCTGCTCGTCGACCTCGTGGTCCGCATCACCGCCGTCGCCGTCGTGCCCGTCAACCGCCGCCCCAGCTCCGCCCTGGCGTGGCTGCTGACGATCTTCTTCATCCCCTACGTGGGGGTCGTGGCGTTCCTGCTCATCGGCAGCCCGAAGCTGCCCCGCGCGCGCCGGCGCAAGCAGCGGGAGATCAACGACCTCATCCTGTCCAGCACGAAGGGGATGGACCTCGTCTCCTCCGACCACCCGTGGCCGCCGTGGCTGCGGGGGATCGTGGAGCTGAACCGGACCCTCGGGGCGATGCCGCTGGTCGGCGGGAACTCCGCGGTCCTGTGCGGGGAGTACGACGAGGCGATCCGGGCCATGGCCCGCACCATCGACGGCGCCCGCGAGTACGTGCACGTCGAGTTCTACATCATGACGAAGGACGCGACGAGCGAACCGTTCTTCACGGCCCTGGAACGGGCCGTGGACCGCGGCGTGAAGGTGCGGCTGCTGCTGGACCACGTGGGGTCGCTGCGCTACCCCGGGTACCGGCGGACCCTGCGGTTCCTCGACGACGCCGGCGTCGAGTGGCACCCGATGCTGCCGGTGCAGCTGCACAAGCTGAAGTACCAGCGCCCCGACCTGCGCAACCACCGCAAGCTCCTCGTCGTCGACGGCGAGGTCGCGTGGGTCGGCTCGCAGAACGTCCTGGACCGCAGCTACAACAAGCGCGGCAACATCCGGCGCGGCCTGCAGTGGCAGGACCTCATGGTGCGGCTGGAGGGACCGGTCGTGTCGGGGGTCGAGGCCATGTTCATCACCGACTGGTACTCCGAGACCGACGAGCTCCTGGAGGCCGAGCGCCCCGAGGTCTCCCCGGTCGGGTCGCCCGGCCGCCTGGAGTGCCAGGTCGTCCCCAGCGGCCCGGGGTTCGACGGGGAGAACAACCTCAAGCTGTTCAACTCGCTGCTGTACTCCGCGCAGCGGCGGATCTCCATCACCAGCCCGTACTTCGTGCCCGACGAGTCGATGCTGTCGGCGATCACGACGGCCGCCGAGCGCGGCGTCGACGTGGAGCTGTTCGTCTCCGAGTACGGCGACCAGTTCTTCGTGCACTACGCCGAGTGCTCCTACTACGAGAACCTGCTGCGCGCCGGGGTGCGGATCTTCCGGTACCCGGCGCCGTACGTGCTGCACGCCAAGCACATGACGGTCGACGAGGAGGTCGCCGTCATCGGCTCCTCCAACATGGACATGCGCTCGTTCCTGCTGGACCTGGAACTGACGCTCATGGTGTGCGGGCGGGAGTTCTCCGACGACCTGCGGCGCGTGGAGGACGAGTACCGCGCCAAGTGCACCGAGCTGACGCTGGAGCAGTGGCTGGCCCGCTCCCGCTGGGACGTCATCAAGGAGAACGTGGCGCGGCTGACGTCGGCGCTGCAGTGACGCCGCGGCGCACGCCCAGCGCCGCCAGCTCCAGGTCCGCCAGGGCCCGCACGGCCCGCGGGTCGTCCTCGCGCCACGCCCCCGCCGGGTCGGGGTCCACGGCCAGCAGCGCCCGCCCGCCGCGCCGCTGCAGGGCCCGCAGCGCCAGCAGCCGGTCACCGGCGGCGCTCGCCGCCAGGGCGCGGGCGTCGCGGGCCCGCCAGGACCAGCGCACCCGCTGGGCCGCCCGCACGGCCACCACCAGCAGGACCGGCACCAGCGCCACCAGGACCCCCAGGGTCGTCGCCAGGTCCAGCAGCGCCTCGTGCTGACCGGCCGCGGCCCGCGCCAGCGACGACGCGCTGCCGGCCGAGCGGGCCAGGACGTCGGCCACCTCGTCCCCGACCAGCGGGGTGCCGTCCACGGCGTCGCCGGCGTCGGTCAGCCGCTGCGCCAGGGACGTCGAGCCGTCGGCGAACCGCTGCGCGGGCGCGGCCGCCGCGGCCACCGCCCCGTGCACGGCGCGGCCGGCGAGGACGGCGGCCACGACGACCGCGAGGCACCCGCCGTCGGCGAGGACCTGGCGGGTGCGGCGGGCCGGGACGTCGGCGTAGAACGGCACCCGCCCAGTGTTGGGCGGCCTCAGCCCAGGCGCTCGTCCACCCAGCACCACCGCCACGCCTCGCCGGGTTCGGCGCTGACCATCGCCGGGTGCGCGCTGTCGCGGGCGTGGGCGCGGGCGTGCTTGAGCTCGGAGGAGTCGCAGCAGCCGGTGTGGCCGCAGGCCAGGCAGGTCCGCAGGTGCACCCAGGCGGCCCCGGCGGCGACGCACTCGGCGCACTCGGTGACCGGCTCGCCCCAGCGGGCGGTGGCGTCCTCGCGGGTCCCGGCGGTCCGCAGGTGGTCGCACGGGGCGTCGGGGTGCGCGGCCGGGGCGAGGCGGCGGTCGGCGTCGAGGGGCTCGAGGTCGTCGAGCCGGTCCAGCAGGGCCTCCTCGAAGTCGATGTCGGCCAGCGCCCGCCGCAGCACCTCCGGTTCGGCGGTGCCGCGGTCGCGGGCCTCCACGACGACGGACCGCTCGGCCGCCAGCATCTCCAGCCGCAGCCGCGAGTACACCGCCGAGGGGGTCATGACGTCCGACAGGGGGCGGCCCAGCCGTTCCCACGCGGCGTGCGAGCGGGCCTTGGACCGCCCGCGCAGCTGCGCGACGACGTGCCGCGGCTCGTCCCCGGTGAGCAGGTCGTCGAGGCGGCGCAGCCCGGCGGTGACCGCCGCGTCGCCCAGCGCGGCGGCCTGCAGCGCGTCCTGCGCGGGGTCGGGGCCGGGCAGCCCGAGGCGGCGCACCACGGCGGGCAGGGTCAGCCCCTGCACCAGCAGGGTCCCGACGACCACCGCGAACGCCGCCAGCAGCAGCACGTCCCGCCCCGGGGTGCCCTCGGGGATGAGCTGCGCCGCGGCGAGGGTCACGACCCCGCGCATCCCCGCCCACGACACCAGGAACGACACCCCGAACGACCACGCGCGGGGCCGCAGCGCCGGCACGGCGCGGAAGAACGCGGCGGCGGCGAACACGAAGACGAAGCGGGCCGCGATCGTCGCCGCGAGCGCCCCCAGGCAGACGGCCAGGACGCGGCCGGGGGTGAAGCCGCTGTCGGCGGCGCCGGCGAGCAGGCGCGGGAACTGCAGGCCGATGAGCAGGAACACCGCGTTCTCCAGCAGGAACGCCACGGTCCGCCAGTTCAGCGCCTCCGCGACCCGGGACGCGGCGGTCTGCACCCGCGGCGACACGTGCGCCATCGCCAGGCCCGTCACGACGACCGCGAGGACGCCGGAGACGTGGACGGCCTCGGCGGGCAGGAACGCCAGGTAGGGGGCGAGGAAGGAGACGGCGGTGTCCAGCACCGGGTCGTGGATGCGGCGGCGCACCGCGGCCAGGACCACCGCGACGAGCCCGCCGATGAGGACGGCGCCGACGACGGCGAGCAGGAAGTCCGCCCCGATGCGCCACGGCGACAGGGCCGAGGTGAGGGCCGAGGTCGCGGCGGCCAGCGCGATCAGCGCGGAGGCGTCGTTGAGCAGGCTCTCCTCCTCCAGCATCGTCGCGACCCGGCGCGGCAGCCCGAGGCGGCGGCCGATGGCGGTCGCGGCGACCGCGTCGGGGGGCGCGACGACGGCGCCGAGGGCCATGCACGCCGCGAGCGCCACCCCGGGCAGCAGCCACGCGGTGGCCCAGCCGACGGCGAGGGTGGTGAACACGACGAGCACCACCGACAGCAGGACCGTGGCGGTCTTGTTGCGGGTGAAGTCGACCAGGGAGGTCTGCGCGGTGGCCGCGTACAGCAGCGGCGGCAGCAGCCCGTTGAGGACGAGCTCGGGCCCCAGGGAGAACTCCGGGACGCCCGGGACGAGGGCGGCGGCGGCGCCCACGACGACGAGCACGAGGGGTGTCGGCCACCCGAACCGGTCGCAGGCGGCGGCGACCGCGCACACCCCGACCGTCAGCGCCACGAGGGCGATCGCGATCTCCACGGCGGGGACACTACGGGGCACCCGGGCCGCCCCGGGTGCCCCGCGCGCCTCAGAAGGGGTAGGAGCCCGGGCGGCGCCGCACCGTGATCCACCGCGTCTCGGTGAAGGCGTCGACGTTGGCCTCCACGCCGCCGTGGCGCGACCCGGTCCCGGAGGAGGCGACCCCGCCGAAGGGGGCGTTGGCCTCGTCGCTCACCGTCTGGTCGTTGACGTGGACGATCCCGGTCGGGATGCGCTGCGCCAGCTCGTAGCCGGCCATCGCGTCGGCGGTCACGATGCCCAGCGACAGGCCGTGCTCGGAGTCGGCGGCCAGCTCGACGGCCTCGTCGTCGTCGCGGAACGGGACGACGGAGGCGACCGGCCCGAACACCTCGTCGCAGTAGGCCGCGGCGTCGCGCGGGGGGTTCGCCAGCACGGTCGGCCGGTAGAACAGGCCCTCGTAGGTGCCGCCGGCCCGCAGGTCGGCCCCCGCGGCGACGGCGTCGGTGACGAGCCCGTGCACGCGGTCGCGCTGCGCCTCGTCGATGAGCGGGCCGAGGTGGACGGGACCGGCCGCGGGGTCGCCGACGTGCATCGACTCGGCCTTCGCGGCGAGCTTCTCCACGTAGGACTCGTAGAGCGACTCGTGCACGAGGTGGCGCCCGACGGTCATGCAGATCTGCCCCTGGTGCAGGAACGCGCCCCACGCCGCGAGGTTCACGGCCTCGTCGACGTCGGCGTCGTGGCGGACGAGGAACGCGGAGTTCCCGCCGAGCTCGAGGTGGGCGCGCTTGAGGTGCCGCCCGGCGAGCTCGCCGACGCTGCGGCCGGCGCGGGTGGAGCCGGTGAAGGCGATGACCCGCACGCGCGGTTCGGTGACGAGGGCCTGCCCGACGTCCCCGCCGCCGGGGACGAGCTGCAGCAGCCCCGGCGGCAGCCCCGCCTCCTCGAAGATCCGCACCACCGCCACCCCGCCGGTGACGACGGTGCGGGGGTCGGGCTTGAGCAGCACCGCGTTGCCCAGGGCGAGCGCGGGCGCGACCGCGCGGACGCCCAGGATGAGCGGGACGTTGAACGGGGAGATCACCCCGACGACCCCGACGGGGACGCGCTGGGCCATCGACAGCCGCGGTTCCTCGCTGGCCAGGACCGAGCCCAGCGTCGCCGACGGCAGGGCCGCCGCCTCGTAGCACTCCGCGGCCGTCACGTGCAGGGCGAACCCGGCCAGCGGGGGGACGGCACCGACCTCGCGCACGTTCCAGCCGGAGACCTCCTCGGCGTGCTCCTCCCACAGCTGCCCCGCGCGGCGCAGGACCGCGGCGCGGGCCGGGTGCGGGGTCGCGGCCCAGGCGCGCTGGGCCCGCGCGGCGCCCTCGGCGGCGCGGGCGACGTCAGCGGCGTCGGCCAGCCCGACGTCCACGAGCGTCTTCCCCGTGGCGGGTTCCACGCTGGGGGTGGTGCCGCCCCCGCCGGGGACCCAGGCCCCGTCGACGTGGATGCGGCCGGCGAACTGCTGGGGGTCCAGGAACGTCACGAGTCCTCCTCGACTGCGGTGCGGGCCCCCATCGTGCCGGACGCGTCAGGGGCGCAGGACGGTGATCCCCGCGGTGGTGGCGGCGCCGACCTCGGCCAGCGCCCGCGGCCCGGCCTCCAGCGGCAGCTCGCGGGTCACGAGGTCGGCCAGCGGGAACCGCCCGGACGTCACCAGGGACAGCAGCCGCGGGTAGTCGTGGGCGGCCATGCCGTGGCTGCCCAGGACCTGCAGCTCACCGGCGATGACGAGGTCCATGGGCACCGACGGCTTCCCCGCGGCGGCGGGCAGCAGCCCGACCTGGACGTGCCGGCCGCGGCGGCGCAGCGAGCGCACCGAGTTCTCGCACGTCACGGGCAGGCCCACGGCGTCGATCGAGACGTGCGCGCCGCCGCCGGTGAGCTCCCGGACCGCCTCGACGGGGCAGTCGGCGACGGTGTGCTCGGCGCCGAACCGGCGGGCGAGGTCCCGCGCGGCGGCGGAGGGGTCGACGGCGACGACGCGGGCCCCGGCGGCGGCGGCGACCGCGACGGCCGACAGCCCGACCCCGCCGGCGCCGTGGACGGCGACGAACTCCCCGGGCCTGACCGCGGCCACGTCGGTGACGGCGCGGAACGCGGTCGCCACCCGGCAGCCCAGCGCCGCGGCGGTGGCCGCGGGGAAGCCGTCGGGCAGGGCGACGAGGTTCACGTCGGCGTGGTCGAGGGCGACGAGCTCGGCGAACGAGCCCCAGCCGGTGAACCCGGGCTGGGTCTGGGCGCGGCAGACCTGCTGCGCCCCGGCGGCGCACTCGGGGCAGGTGCCGCAGGCGGTGACGAACGGCGTCGTCACGCGGTCTCCGACGCGCCAGCCCCGCACGTCGGCGCCCACCGCGGCGACCGTCCCGGCCAGCTCGTGCCCGGGGACGTGGGGCAGGGTCACATCGTCGTCGTGGCCCTGCCAGGCGTGCCAGTCGCTGCGGCACACCCCGGTCGCCTCGACGGCGACGACGACGCCGTGCGGGGCCGGTGCGGGGTCCTCGACACCGGCCAGGGCGGGGGTGCCGCCGAACTCGGTGACGAGGACAGCGCGCACCGGGTCAGTCCTCGTCGAGGACGGAGACCAGCGCGGAGGCGTCGCCCACGTAGTCGCCCGGGGTCAGCTGCGCCAGGCGCTCGGCCTCGCCCTCGGGCAGGCCCAGGCCGGCCACGAACTCCTGCAGCTTGGCCTGGTCGACCTTGCGGCCGCGGGTGAGCTCCTTGAGGCGCTCGTACGGCTCGGGCAGGCCGTGGACGCGCATGACGGACTGGACGGCCTCGCCGAGCACCTCCCAGTTCTGGTCCAGGTCCGCGGCGAGCGCGGCCGGGACCGCGTCGAGACCGGCGAGGCCGCGCTGGGCGTTCTCGATCGCCAGCAGGGAGTGCCCGAACGCGACGCCGATGTTGCGCTGCATCGAGGAGTCGGTGAGGTCGCGCTGCATCCGCGACGTCGTGAGGGTCTCCTCCAGGACGCGGAACAGGCCGCCGGAGACCTCCAGGTTCGCCTCGGCGTTCTCGAACCGGATGGGATTCACCTTGTGCGGCATCGTGGAGGAACCCACGGTGCCCTGGCCACGCACCTGCGCGAAGAACCCGTAGGAGATGTACGTCCAGACGTCGGTGCACAGGTTGTGCAGGACCCGGCCGAAGCGCGCGACGTCGGCGTACAGCTCGGCCTGCCAGTCGTGCGACTCGATCTGCGTGGTCAGCGGGTTCCAGGTCAGGCCCAGGCCGGTGACGAACTCGCGGGAGACCGCGGGCCAGTCGGTGCCGGGCACGGCGGCGCGGTGCGCGGCGTACGTGCCGGTGGCGCCGTTGAACTTGCCCAGGTACTCCGCGCGGCCGATGCGGGCGAGCTGGCGCTTGAGGCGGTGGGCCAGGACGGCGAGCTCCTTGCCGAGGGTCGTCGGCGTCGCGGGCTGGCCGTGGGTGCGCGAGAGCATCGGCACGTCGCGCAGGTCGTGCGCCATGCGGGACACGTCCTCGACCAGGCCGGCCGCGGCCGGTGCCCAGACCTGCTGCACGGCGTCGCGGACCATGAGCGCGTAGGACAGGTTGTTGATGTCCTCGCTGGTGCAGAACAGGTGGGTCAGCTCGGCGACGTCGGCCAGCGACGTGCCCTCGAGGCGGCGCTTGATCCAGTACTCGACGGCCTTGACGTCGTGGACGGTGACGCGCTCGATCTCGCCGAGCTCGGTGACCGCGGCGGCGTCGAAGCGCAGCGGCAGCTCGCGCAGGAACGCGGTCTCCTCGGCGGTGAGGCGGCGCACGCCCGGGACGACGTCGTGGGAGCCGAGGAACACGAGCCACTCGACCTCGACGTGGATGCGGCGCCGGTTCAGCGCGGCCTCGGACAGGTGCTCGGCCAGCGGGGCCACCGAGCGGCGGTAGCGGCCGTCGAGCGGCCCGAGGGCGGGCTCGCCGAGGCTGGCGGGCTGGGGGGCGGTGGCGGGTCCCGGGTCGGTCACGTGCTGCATGGTCCCACGCCGCCGCGCCCCGGCGGCCCGTCAGGTCTTGTCGACGGAGGACTCCTTGTGGGCCGCTTCCTTGCCGGACTTGTCGCTCTTCACGATGACCTGCGGGTCGTCCTCGGAGGCCCGGCGCTCGTGGCCGTACAGCTCGAAGTCGTCGGTCTTCTTGTCGGTCACCTTCCCCTCGGTGGTGCCCTGGGAGGTGTTCCACTCGACGTGATCGCCCTTCTTCACCATGCCTCCCACCGTGAACGCTGTGCGCCCGGTCCGCACCTCAGGGCAGGGGGGTGCGCCGCAGCACGGGGTCCCCGGCGCGCGCGGGGTCCAGCGCGACGGGGGAGCGCAGCAGGCCCGGGCCGCGGGCCAGCAGCCCGTCGGTGGTGGGGGTGCAGCGCAGACCGCCGCGCCCGCGCAGCGCCCGGTGCGCGCCGGGGGCGACCACGCGGTCCATCCACGCGCACGGGTTCGCGGGCCGCCCGCCGTGGAGGGTGACCGTCCCGGCGGCGGTGACGACGTCGAAGTCGTGACCGCGCAGCGGGTCCAGCTCGACCCCGCGCACGACGACGTTGCGCCGCGCCAGCAGCGGGTCGGGCAGCTCGCCGAGGCCGAGGTCGCGGGCCACGCCCTCCCACGCCTCGATCGCCAGGAGCGTCACCGCGGCGTCCATGTGCGCGGCCTTGCCGAAGAACCGGTCCCCGCGGATCCCCTTGCGGGCCACGACCTCCACCACGTCGGGGGTGTGCGTGACGACGTCGGCGGCGCCGTCGCGGGGGCGGCCGAAGTAGGCGTGCTCGGGGGAGACGAGCAGGTGCAGCACCTCGACCGGGTACTCGTGCATCACAGGGCCAGGGTCTCGCGGGCCGCGCGCAGGGCCTGCGCGGCGTACCCGCCGCCGAACATCACGGTGTGCACCAGCAGCGGGTGCAGCTGGTGCAGCGGGACCCGCCGGCGCCACCCGGGCGGCAGCGCCGCGGCCTCGGCGTACGCGGCCAGCACCCGGTCCAGGTGGGGCAGCCCGAACAGCGCCAGCATCGCCGGGTCCGCCTCGGGGTGCCCGCCGTGCGCGGCGGGGTCGATGAGCACCGCGCCCTCCCGCGACCACAGCACGTTGCCCGACCACAGGTCCCCGTGCAGGCGGGCCGGACCGGTCACCGCGCCGGGGAGCTCGCCCGCCGCGAGCCGGTCGCAGACGGCGTCGAGCAGCGCGACGTCGTCGGCGCCCAGGGTCCCGGCGTCGCGGGCCGCCCGCACGTACGGGCGCACCCGCAGCTCGGCGTGGAACACGCCCCACGGTCGCGGCCCGGCCGCCACCGGCAGCTCCAGCGCGCCGATCCGGCCGGGGCCGTCGACCCCCGGCGGGGGCGCCCCGAAGTGGTCGGCGCCCGCGGCGTGCGTGCGGGCCAGGTCGCGGCCGAACGCCTCGGCCGCGGCCGCGGTGGGCGCGACCTGCTCGACGCGGGGCAGCAGCAGGCCGTCGTCGTCGGCCCGCAGCACCGGGCACACCGCGACGCCGCCGGCCTCCGCGAGCCACCGCAGCCCGGCGGCCTCGAGGCGGGCGTGCGGTCCGCGCTTGAGGAACGTCTCGCTCACCGGCCCATCCTCGCGGTGCCGGCGGCGGGCCGCAGGCGGCGCCGGGGTCCCCACAGGCCGACGCGGGCCGTCGCGGTCCACACCCGCCGCCGGTGCCCCGTCGGGGGCCGGGACACCGCCCTAGCGTCGCCGGGCAGTCCCACCCCACGCTCAGGAGGTCGCCCCCATGGATCCCGCGCAGACCCACGTGGCCGCCCTGGCGCGCCGCGTGGCCGCCGAGGCCGACGACGTGCACGGCGCGCGCCGGCACCTGCTGGCCACCGCCGACGTCGACTGGTCCGGCACCGGTGCCGCGCGGTTCCGGGCGCGGCTGGACGTCACCGGCCACCGGGTCGGGGCGCTGGCCCTGGCCTGCGCGCAGGCGGCGGACAGCCTGCGCGACCACGCCCACGCCGCCGCGCCGGTGCGGCCGTGAGCACCCGGCTGACGATCGACTCCGGCCTGGCCGTCGACCCCGACCAGCTCGACGCCGTCGCCGCCCGGCTCGCGGGGGTCGCGGCGACCTGCGCGGGCGCCGGGGCGGTCGCCGCGCTGGCCGTGGCCGACCCGGTGCTGGCGGCCGGCGCCGTCACGGCCCCGGCCTCCGCGGCCCGCGCCGCCGGCGACCTGGCCCGGGTGGTCGCCGGGGCGGGGTCGGCCGCGGCGGTCGCGGCGGAGGTGCTGGCCCTGGCGGGGCAGGTCGAGGTGGCCGCGCTGCGCTACCGCGCCGGGGACGAGGTGGCCGACGCGGTGGTGGCGCTGGCCCGGCGCGCGGTCGCCGAGGCGGTGGTCGCGGCGGCACCGCAGGTCGCCGGGGTGGCCGCGGCGGTCGTGGCGGCCGGCGTCGCCCACCGCGTCCAGGAGGCGAACCACCGGGTGCTCGGCGCCGCCGTGGGGCAGGCGGTGCGCGGGCGGGTCGACCTGGAGGCGCTGGCCCGGACCGCGCGGGCCGAGTTCGGGGCGGTCGGGGGCCGGGTCGCCGACGACGTCGCGGGCGTCGGCCGGTTCCTGGCGGGGCACCCGGAGGTCGTGGAGGAGCTCGTCGCGCTGACGCCCGACCTCCTGGCGGCGGCGGACCTGCCCGCGCCCCGGACCGTCGCGGGGGTCGCGGGGGCCCTGACGTCGCTGGGGGCGGTGACGCCGCTGTTCCGGGAGACGGCGGTGCGGGTGACCCCGCTGGAGCGGCCGCGGGCCACGCCGAGCCGCCCGCCGCGGGGGTTCGCCGAGGTCCTCGACGGGGTGGCGCACCAGTCGACCGGGTACGCCGCGTCGGCGGGCTCGGTGGGCGGGCGGCTCGCCGCGGCGGGCACCCCGGCCCCCGGCGGCGTCCGGCTGGAGCGCGTCACCCAGGCCGACGGCCGCGTCGGCTGGGTCGTGGAGATCCCCGGCACCCAGGACTGGACGCCGCTGCCGTCCTCGACGACGACCCCGATGGACCTGACGACGAACCTGCGGGCCGTGGCGGGGCAGCCGACCGCGACGGGCGCGGCGGTCGTGGCGGCCCTGCGGCAGGCCGGGGCCGGCGCGGGGGAGCCGGTGCTGCTGGCGGGCCACAGCCAGGGCGGCCTGACCGCGGCGTCGCTGGCCGCCGACCCGGCCGTGCGGGCGGAGTTCCGCATCACCCACGTCCTGATGGCCGGGTCCCCGGTCGACGGGATCGCGGTGCCCGAGGGGGTGCGGACGGTCTCCTTCGAGCACACCGGGGACGTCGTCCCCGCGCTGGACGGGCGGGCCGCGGCCGGTTCGCCCGGGCGCACGGTGGTCCTGCGGGACGTGGGGGACGACCCGGAGGTGGCCGCCGACCCGCTGCGGGCCCACGGCTGGGGCCGCTACCTGGAGACCGCGGCGCTGGCCGACGCGGCCGACGACCCCGCGCTGCGGGACTTCCGGGACTCCGGCAGCGCCTTCTTCGACGCTCCCGGGGCCCGGGTCGACGTGTTCGACTACCGCGCCGAGAGGGTGCCCTGACGGGCGGCGTCAGGCGCGGTCGCGGGGGGTGAGGGTGCGGAAGCCGGAGGAGTGCCACACGAGGGGCTCGGTGTCGGGGGCCGTGCCGGAGGCGTGGACCTCGAGCAGGACGACGTCGTGGTCGCCGGCGGGGACCTCGGAGTGGATGGACGCCTCGATCCAGACGGGCGCGCCGTGGATGAAGTGGGCCCCGGAGGCGGTGGTGGTGGTCTCGATGCCGGCGAAGCGGTCGGCGGCCTTGGAGGCGAGCTGGCGGGCGGCGAGGTCGTGGGCCTCGCCGAGGACGGAGACGCCGATGCGGGGGGCCGTCTTGAGCCGGGGCCAGCTGGTGGAGGTGTGCTGGACGGCGAACAGGACGAGCGGGGGGTCCAGGGAGATGCCGACCTGGAAGGAGGAGGCGACCAGGACCACGGGTTCGCCGTCGACGACGGCGGACAGCGCCGCGACGCCGGTGGGGAACAGCGCGAAGGTCGTGCGCAGCGCCGTCGGGTCGGCCTCGACGGCGACGAGCTCGGGCGGGGTGGGGGTGTCGGTCACGGTCGGGCCTCCAGCCGGTGGGGTCGTGGTCCCCGAGTCAACCGCACAGCGCCGCCGCCCCTTCCGCCGACGTGACCGGTGTCGCACCCGCGGGGTCCGTACGCTGGCGCGCATGACGACTCCCAGCACCCCCCTGGCGCCGCGGCTGCGGGCGAACATGGCGAAGGTCCCCGCGTACGTGGCGGGGAAGGCGGCCGTGGCCCGGGAGGGGCTGGAGGTCTTCAAGCTGTCCTCGAACGAGAACCCGTTCCCGCCGCTGCCGAGCGTGCTGACGGCGATCACCCGGGCGGCGGCGTCGGTGAACCGGTACCCGGACCCGGCGGCCACGGGCATGCTCGCGGCGGTCGCGGCCCGCTGGGGCGTGGAGCCGGACCACCTGGCGGCGGCCACCGGCAGCGTCCGGCTGCTGGCGCAGCTGGCGGAGATCACCTGCTCGCCCGGGGACGAGGTGGTGCACGCGTGGCGGTCCTTCGAGGCGTACCCGATCACGGCGACGATCGCCGACGCGGTCGGGGTGGAGGTGCCGTTGACGGCCGAGGGCCGGCACGACCTGCCGGCCATGCTCGCCGCGATCACCGAGCGCACCCGGCTGGTGATCCTGTGCTCGCCGAACAACCCGACCGGCCCGGCGCTGCGCCGCGAGGAGCTGGAGGGGTTCCTGGCCGCGGTGCCCGGGGACGTGCTCGTGGCGCTGGACGAGGCGTACCGGGAGTTCGTGGACGACCCGCGGGTGCCGGACGGGGTCGACGTGTTCCGGGCGCACCCGAACGTCGTCGTGCTGCGGACCTTCTCCAAGGCGTACGGCCTGGCGGGCCTGCGGGTGGGGGTGGCGGTCGCGCACCCGGAGGTCGCGGCGACGCTGCGCCGGTCCTCGACGCCGTTCGGGGTCTCGGCCATCGCGCAGGCCGCGGTGGTCGCCTCGCTGCAGACCGCGGCGGAGGCGGAGCTGATGGGCCGCGTCGCGGCGATCGTCGCCGAGCGCCGGGTGCTGGTGGAGGGGCTGCGCGAGCAGGGCTGGGACGTCCCGGACGCGCAGGGCAACTTCTTCTGGCTGCCGGTGGGGGAGCGGGCGGTGGAGCTGGCCGAGGCGTTCGGCGCGGAGGGGCTGGCCGTGCGGGCCTTCGCGGGGTCGGGCGTGCGGGTGACCGTGGCCGAGGCGGCGGCGAACGCGCGCTTCCTGCGGGTGGCGGCCGGGCTGGTCCGGTAGCCCGTCCCGGGGTGGGAGGTTCACAACCTACGGTCCCGTAACGTACGCTCGCGTCACCTACGGAACCGTAGGTTGGTGGTGGGCGCCCGAGGGCCCACCCCGACCCCTGACGGAGGAAGAGCACGTGACGGACACGGCGGCCGGCCCGGTACGGGCCCCCCAGCACGTCCCCGCACCCGGGGCCGAGGGCTCGGAGGGCATGGTCCAGCTCCTGGACCGCCACGGGGTCCGGCACCCCCACCCCGAGCTCGACGTCCACCTCGCCGACGTCGAGCTGCTCGACCTGTACCGCGACATGGTCCTGCTGCGCCGCTTCGACGACGAGGCCGAGGCGCTGCAGCGCAAGGGGCAGCTGGGCCTGTGGGTCGGCAGCCGCGGCCAGGAGGCCGCCCAGGTCGGCGCCGGCCGCGCGCTCCGCCGCCAGGACCACGTCTTCCCCAGCTACCGCGACCACGGCCTCGTCCTGGGCCGCGGCGTCGACCCGCTGCACATCCTGAGCATCTTCCGCGGCGTCGACCACGGCGGCTGGGACCCGGTCGCCACCGGCGTCCACCCGTACACCCTCGTCATCGCGGCGCAGATGCTGCCGGCCGTGGGGTACGGCATGGGCGTGCAGCGCGACGGCGCCGTCGGCACCGGCGACCCCGACCGCGACACGGCCGTCATCACCTGCTTCGGCGACGGGGCGACCTCCCAGGGCGAGGCCGCCGAGGCCCTGAACTGGGCGTCGGTCTACAACGCCCCCGTCGTGTTCTTCTGCCAGAACAACCAGTGGGCCATCTCCGAGCCGGTGTCGCGGCAGTCGCCCGTCCCGCTGCACCGGCGCGCCGAGGGGGCCGGGATGCCCGGCGTCCTCGTCGACGGCAACGACGTCCTGGCCGTCCTGGCCGTCACCCGCGCGGCGCTGGAACGCGCCCGCACCGGCGGCGGCCCCACCTTCGTCGAGGCGTTCACCTTCCGGATGGGGGCCCACACCACCTCCGACGACCCGACGCGCTACCGGCTGGCCGCCGAGGTCGACGCCTGGCGCGAGAAGGACCCGATCGACCGGTTCCGCACCCACCTGCGCGCGCAGGGCGTCCTCGACGACGCGTTCGAGGCGCGGCTCGCGGCGGACAGCGACGCGCTCGCCGAGCGGGTCCGGGCCGGGATCCCGGCGATGACCGACCCGGACCCGGCCTCGATGTTCGACCACGCCTACGCCGAACCCCACCCGCAGGTCCTCGCCGAGCGCGACGAGTTCCTGGCGGCGTGGGAGCAGCACGACGCCGACCTTCGACACGACGCCCACGCTGGAGGGGTTGCCTGATGGAACAGATGGCGATCGGCAAGGCGATCAACGCCGGCCTGCGCGCGGCCATGGACCGCGACCCGCGCGTCCTGCTCATGGGGGAGGACATCGGCGCCCTGGGCGGGGTGTTCCGCGTGACCGACGGCCTGCAGAAGGACTTCGGCGAGGACCGCGTCCTCGACACGCCCCTGGCCGAGGCCGGCATCGTGGGGACCGCGCTCGGCATGGCGCTGCGCGGGTACCGGCCGGTGTGCGAGATCCAGTTCAACGGTTTCGTGTACCCGGCGTTCAACCAGATCACCACCCAGCTCGCCAAGCTGCGGGCCCGCTCCGGCGGCCGGCTCGCCGTCCCCGTCGTGATCCGCATCCCCAGCGGCGGCGGCATCGGCTCGGTGGAGCACCACTCCGAGAGCCCCGAGGTCCTGTTCGCGCACACGGCCGGGCTGCGGGTCGTCGCGCCCAGCAACGCGCACGACGCCTACTGGATGATCCAGCAGTCCATCGCCTCGGCCGACCCGGTGCTGTTCCTCGAACCCGAGCGCCGCTACTGGCAGAAGGGCGACGTCGACACCGACCTCGGTCCCGGGCAGGTGGCGCCGCTGCACAAGGCGCGGGTCCTGCGCGCCGGCACCGACGCGACGGTCGTCGCCTACGGCCCGACGACGCAGCTGGCCCTCGACGCCGCCCGCGCCGCGGCCGAGGACGGGACCGAGCTGGAGGTGATCGACCTGCGCTCGATCTCCCCCCTCGACGTGGACACCGTCGCGGAGTCGGTGCGCCGCACCGGCCGGCTCATCGCGGTGTCGGAGGCGCCGACGTTCCACGGGCCGATGTCGGAGGTCGCCGCGCGCATCCAGGAGTCGTGCTTCTACTCCCTGGAGGCCCCGGTGAAGCGGGTCGGCGGTTTCCACCTGCCGTACCCGGCGGCCCGCGTCGAGGAGCACTACCTGCCGTCGGTGGACCGCGTCCTGGACGCGGTCGAGCAGTCCCTGGCCGCCTGAGAAACCCCGCACGAGATAGGACTCCGTTGAACCAGCGGTTCGCCCTGCCCGACGTCGGTGAAGGACTCACCGAGGCCGAGATCGTCGCCTGGAAGGTGAAGCCCGGCGACACGGTCGCCGTGAACGACGTCCTCGTCGAGATCGAGACGGCGAAGTCGCTCGTGGAACTGCCGAGCCCGTGGGCGGGGACGGTGAGCGAGCTCCTCGTCGCCGAGGGGGCCACCGTCGACGTCGGGACGCACATCGTCGTCGTCGACGACGGGACCGGTCAGCCGGCCGCCGGACCCGCCGGAGCCGACGGGGCCGCCGGAGCCGTTGCCCCGCAAGCCGACGAGGGGTCCGGGGCCACGCTCGTGGGGTACGGGACGCGGGAGACCGCGCCCCGCCGCCGGCGCGGCGCCCCGGCTCCCGCGCCCGTGCGCGGAGCCGCCCCGGAACCCACCGCGGAACCGACCGCGGAACCGACTGCGGAACCGGCTGCGGTGGCGCGTCCGCACGTCCTGGCCAAACCCCCCGTGCGCAAGCTCGCCCGCGACCTCGGCGTCGACCTGGCCGCGGCCCGCGCCACCGGCCCGGGCGGCACCGTGACCCGTGCCGACGTCCTGGCCCTCGTCCCGACCCCGCCGGCCGAACCCGGGCGCCGGGTCGAGGAGCACGTGCGCGAGCGGCACGTCCCCATCCGCGGGGTCCGCAAGGCGACGGCCGCGGCGATGGTGGAGAGCGCGTTCTCCGCCCCGCACGTCACGGTGTTCACCACGGTCGACGCCACCCGCACGATGAAGCTCGTGCAGCGGCTCAAGGCCGACCCCGAGTTCGCCGGGATCCGCGTCTCGCCGCTGCTGCTGGTCGCCAAGGCGCTGCTGGTGGCGGTGCGCCGGAACCCGGACATCAACTCGACCTGGGACGAGAAGAACCAGGTCATCGTGGTGAAGAACTACGTGAACCTCGGCATCGCCGTGGCGACCCCGCGGGGCCTGCTGGTCCCGAACGTCAAGGACGCCGACGCGATGTCGCTGAAGGAGCTCGCGGTCCACCTGGGCGACCTGGCCGCGACCGCCCGCGAGGGCAAGGCGAAACCCCGCGACCTGGCCGAGGGCACGATCACGATCACGAACGTGGGGACGTTCGGGATCGACACGGGGACCCCGATCCTGAACCCGGGTGAGGCGGCGATCCTGGCCGTCGGCAAGATCGCCCAGCGGCCGTGGGTGCACAAGGGCAAGATCAAGCCCCGGTACCTGGCGACGCTGGGCCTGTCGATCGACCACCGGATGCTGGACGGCGAGAGCGGTTCGCGGGCGCTGGCCGACATCGCGGCCGTGCTGGAGGACCCCGCGCGGGCCCTCACCTGGAGCTGAGCGACCCCCTTCCGGGGGGCTTCTCACGGCTGCCGCACAGGGTCTACTGTGCGGCGCCGTAGGCAGCCCTCAGGCTCCACGGAGGAGATCGCAATGACGCACCGGCTCCGCTCAGCAGCACTCGTCCTCGCCGCCGCCACCACCACGTCGCTGGCCCTCGCCGCCCCCGCGCACGCCGCCCCCGGTCCGGGTCCCGGGGGCGTGACGGTGATCGCGCAGGGGCTGGACGACCCGTTCGGCCTGGCCGCCGAGAACGGCAGGTTCTACGTCGCCGAGAGTTCCGCCGGCGAGATCAGCGGGATCGTCCCCGGCGGCACCCCCTCGGTCCGGCTCGCCGACTTCGCCGGGCCCGCCGGCGTCGACCGCCGCGACGGCACGCTCTACGTCGTCACCGGTGAGGCGCAGCCCGGTGCGGGCGGCGGGTCGCTGCTGTGGTCCTCCCGGCGCGGGGAACCGCGCCGCGTCCTGGCCGACCTGATGGCCCACGAGCTGAAGGCCAACCCCGACGGCCAGCGGCAGTTCGGCGACGACGGCGCCCCCCTGGACGCGCTGAGCAACCCGTTCGCCGTCCTGGCCGGCCGGGGAGGGGACGCCCGGGTGTTCGTCGCCGACGCGGGAGCGAACGCCGTCCTGTCCGTCGACCCGTCGGGGAAGGTCAGCACCTTCTTCGTGCCGCCGGTCGTGACGACGGGTCCCTGCGAGGGCGTGCCGAACAACGACCCCGAGCACACCGGCTGCGACTCGGTCCCGACGGGCCTGGCGTGGGGGCCGGACGGTCACCTGCACGTGTCCACCCTGTCCGGTGAGGCGCCCGGGGAGGGGCGGGTGTTCGTCCTCGACGCCGGTGACGGCTCGGTCGTCGACGAGGTCGGCGGTTTCACCGCGCCGACGGGGGTGGCCGTCGGCGACGACGGGACGGTCTACGTCTCCGAGCTGCTGGAGGGGGCGCCGGAAGGCGACGGCCCGCCGCCGCCGGACTTCGACCCGGCGACCGTGGGGCGGGTCGTGGCGGTGGCCCCGGACGGGGAGCGGTCGGCGGCCCAGGTCGCGATGCCGCTGGGGCTGCGCTTCGCCGACGGGCACCTGTACTCCACGGCGTTCAGCGTGGCCGGGTTGTTCCTCGGCCAGCCCGGCCTCGGGCAGGTCGTCCGCGTCGACGACTCGGCGTTCGCGCCGCTGGAGACGCCCGCCGGCTGAGGCCGCGGGTCCGTGACCGCTGGACCCGCGCTGCCGATCACCGGCAGCGCGGAGTCCGACGGTCCCGGACCCCGAGGACCCTCAGAGCGGCCGGATGCCGAACGCGTCGGCCAGTTCCTGGATGCGACGGGCGCGGCCCAGGCGGGGCAGGTCGGAGCCGTCGCGCACGACGCCGCCGCTGCGCTCGAAGTCGGCGATGAAGTCGCGCGCCCAGGTGGCGTCGGAGACGTTCGGGCTCATGACCTCGTTGATGACGTAGGCCTGCTCGGCGTCGAGGCAGAGCTTGCCCATCATGCCCATCGCGACGCCGACGCCGGAGGCCTCGCGCAGCTCGGGGTGGCCGCCGCCGGTGGTGGGGCCGTCGATCGGGCCGGGGAGCTTGCCGATGGCGCTGGCCACGACGAGCTTGGTGCGCGGGTAGGCCATCGCCATGTCCTCGGCGCTGGCGCCGGTGTCGCGGCGGTAGTCGCCGGAGCCGAAGGCGAGGCGGAAGGTGCCCTTGGCGCAGGCGATCTCGCGGGCGGCTTCGATGCCGAGCGCGGACTCGCACAGGGCGACGACGGGGACGGAACCGCCGAGGGCGTGCCAGGTCGCCTCGACCTGCTCCCCGGCCTCGGTCTTGGCGAGCATGACGCCGAGCAGGTTGGGGACGCCCTTGAGGGCGTCGACGTCGTCGCGCCAGTGGGGGGTGGTGACGTCGTTGATGCGCACGAAGGCCCGGCCGCCGGCGGCCAGCCACTCGATGGACTCCGAGCGGGCGGAGTCCTTGCGGCTGGGGTCGACGGCGTCCTCGACGTCGAGGACGACCTGGTCGGCCCGCGAGCGCGCGGCGACGTCGAACAGGTCGGTCCGGGTGGCGTTCACCAGCAACCACGTGCGGGCGTACCGGGGCTCGACGAGGTGGACCTCGCGTTCGGTGGTCATGGCAGCTGACCGTATCGCCCGCCGGGGGGCGCGACCGGCCGCGGGCGGGTCGCAGTGGCACGTCTCACGTCCGGCCCGGGACCGCGGGAGGCGTTGCGGCGGACGAGGTTCACGCGGCGGGGCCGCGAAGGCGACCGCCCGCCGCCCGGGAAACGCGAAGATCGGCGTTTCTTCCGGTGCGGCGGGCGGGATCGCGGGGGTTCAGCGGCGGCGCGGCGCGCGGTTCTCCGAGCCGATCAGCCAGGCCTGCTTCTCCAGGCCGAGGATGAAGCCGTGCAGCAGGTCGGCGGTCGAGGGGTCCTCGGCGTCGATCGGGTCGTGCACGCGGCGGATGGTGTCGACGGTGCGGCGGACCATCGCCACGACCGCCTCGACGGCGGCGGCGGTGTCGATCTCGTCGGCGCCGAAGTCGCCGATGGTGTTGGTGCTCGCCACCGTGGCCGGGCGGGCGTCGGGCACCCCGCCGACGGCGCGCATGCGCTCGGCGGCCTCGTCGGCGTACCCGCGGGCGGCCTCGATGAGCTCGTCGAGCTGGAGGTGCAGGTCGCGGAAGTTGGTGCCGACGATGTTCCAGTGGGCCTGCTTGCCCTGCAGGTGCAGCGCGGTGAGGTCGACGAGGACCTCCTGCAGGCCGCCGTTCAGGCGCGAGCTGGCGTCGAAGCCGGCGACCTCCTGCTGGGTGAGGCCGGCGGTCTTGACGTCGTCGATGGTGGTCACGCGTTCCTCCTGGGGTGTGCTGCGGTGTCGTGGTCGGAGCCGGGGGCGGCTGCGCAGGTCGTGCACAGCCCCCACCAGGTGATGTCGGCGTGCTCGACGACCGGGAAACCGGGTGTCGACGCCGGGGTCAGGCAGGCCGCCGATCCGACGGCGCAGGGGACGTCCTGCACGGACCCGCACCCGCGGCAGACGATGTGGTGGTGGTTGTCGTCCACCGTCGTCTCGTAGCGGGGGGCGGACCCGGCGGGCTGGATGCTGCGCAGGACGCCGGCCCCGGTGAGGTCCTCCAGGACGTTGTAGAGGCTCTGCCGGGACAGGTGGTGGCCCGCGGCCCGGAGCAGGTCGCCCAGACCGGCGGCCGTCTCGTGGGGGTGGTCCTCCAGGGCCTGCAGGACCGACCGGCGCGGGGCGGTGCTGCGCAGCCCGGCGGCGCGCAGCAGGTCCTCGCTCTCGGCGTGGTCCAGCGGGCTCATGACGATGATCCTACCCCTTCTTTGGACTGTGTCAAAAGAAGGTGAGGCTTGGTTTCGGTTGGTGAGCCTTCGCTGAACGCAGCCCCGCGGGAACGCGCAGGGCCCCGGAGCGCGTCGCTCCGGGGCCCTGCGGTCGGTCGGGGTGGGTCAGTTCTGCGCGCCCAGCTGCTCGGGCGCCGGCTCCTCGGCGGAGCGGCCGGCGTGCCGGCCGGGCCGCGGGGCCGCGTCCTCGCCGAGCGCGGCCTCGATGGAGCCCTCGTCCAGGCCCAGGTCGCGCAGGTTCTCGACGGCGGCCAGGAACGCCGCCTCGCGGCGCGCGGCCTCCTGCGCGAGCTCGGCCACGGCCTGCTGCGCGGCCTTCGCCTGCTGCACCCCGCTGCGGAGGCGTTCGGCCAGTTCCCCGGGAGCCATCGAGTCGGTCACGCCGGCGACGCTAGCGGCCGGGGCCGCGGACCCGCCAGCGGCGGCCGGGGTGCCGGCCCTGTCGGCGCCGGCCCCGCCGGAGCCGACCCCGCCGGCGGCGACCGTGGCGGTGGCCGAGGCGGTGGCCGACGTGGCGTCGGCCGCGGTGCCCGGCGAGGCGGCCGGGGCCGCGGCGGGCCCGGCGCCCTTCAGCGGCAGCGACGGCAGGAAGATCGCGGTCACCAGCCCGGCGACCATGACGATCGCGGCGACCAGGTAGATCAGGCTCGTCGACTCGGTGAAGCCGACCTTGAACGGGTGGGCCAGGGCGCTGGGCAGCTGACCCAGGACCGAGGTGTCGTCGGTGGCCCGGGCCAGGGTCGCGTCCAGGTCGCCGCCCCAGCTGCGGGCGGCCTCCTGGAACTCGGGCGTCCGGCCCGCGGTGGCGTACGACGACGAGATCCGCTCGCCCAGCGTGGAGAACAGGATGGACAGGAAGACCGCGGTCCCCAGCGTGCCGCCCATCTGCCGGAAGAACGTCACCGAGCTGGTGGCGACCCCCAGCTCCGAGCGCTGCGCGGCGTTCTGCACGGCGAGGATGACCGGCTGCATGTTGCCGCCCAGGCCCCAGCCCATGATCAGCATCGCGGCCATGGTCTGCCACAGCGGGGTGTCGGCGTTCACGCGGGAGAAGAGGAACAGCGCGACGACCATGAGGGCGTTGCCGGCGACGGGCAGGACCTTGTACTTCCCGGTGCGGGCGATGAAGCGGCCCGAGAACATGCTGCCGGACATGATGCCGACGACGACGGGCAGCATCGCGAGCCCGCCCTCGGTGGGGCTCAGGCCCTTGACGACCTGCAGGTACTGCGGCAGGACCGCGAACACCCCGAACATGCCCATCCCGAGGATGAACGAGCCCACGGAACCCACGACGAAGGTGCGGCCGCGGAACATGCGCAGCGGCAGCAGCGCCTCGTCGCCGTAGGCGCGCTCGGCCAGGACGAACCCGACGAGCCCGACGACCCCGATCACGTAGCAGGCGACGGACTTCGCGTCCCCCCAGCCCCACTCGCGGCCCTGCTCGGCGACGATGAGGAGCGGGACGAGGCAGGTGATGAGGGTCAGCGCGCCGGGCCAGTCGATCCGGTGGTGGCTCGAGCGCCGGGGCAGGTGCAGGTTCCGCGTCACGACGACCAGCGCGAAGGCGCCGATGGGGATGTTCAGCCAGAAGATCCAGCGCCAGCCCTCGAAGCCGAGCAGCGAGTCCAGGCCGGAGAAGAAGCCGCCGGCGACCGGGCCGAGCACGCTGGAGGTGCCGAACACCATCATGAAGTAGGCCTGGTACCGGGCGCGCTCACGCGGCGGCACGATGTCGCCGATGATGGTCAGGGCCAGCGACATGAGGCCGCCGGCGCCCAGCCCCTGCAGGGCGCGGAACGCGGCGAGCTGGTACATCGACCCGGAGAAGCCGCACAGCGCGGACCCGACGAGGAAGATCCCGATGGCGGCGATGAAGAACTTCCGCCGCCCGTACATGTCGGACAACTTCCCGTACAGCGGGGTGGAGATCGTCGACGTGATGAGGAACGCCGTCGTCGCCCACGCCTGGAGGGAGAACCCGTCGAGGTCGTCGGCGATGGTGCGGATCGCGGTGGACACGATGGTCTGGTCCAGGGCGCCGAGGAACATGCCCAGCAGCAGGCCCGAGAGGATCACCATGATCTGCCGGTGCGTGAAGACCGGTGCCTCCGGGGCGGCCGGTGACGAACCGGCGGTCGTGGTGCTCATGCGTCCTCCTGGAGGGGTCCGGTGGGCCTGGCGCCGTCGGTGCGGGCGCGTTCGAGCCCGTCGGCGAAGCGGGACAGCAGTGCGGTGAAGTCGTCGAGCTCGGCGTCGGTGAAGTCCTCGACGGCCCGGGCGAGGTGCTCGTGCCGCCGCTGCTTGAAGGCGGCGACCACCTCGTGGCCGGTCGCGGTCACGTCCAGCAGGCTGGCGCGGCGGTCGGCGGGGTCGGGCAGCTTGCGCAGCAGGTCCCGCTTCACGAGCTCGGCCGTCTGCCGGCTGGTGGTGGAGGGGTCGGTGCCGAGGCGCTCGGCCAGGGCGCTGACCCGCAGGGGGCCGGCGTCGGCCAGGACGTACAGGACCACGTGCATGGCCCGCTCGACCTCGTCCTGCCCGCGCGCGACCTGGGCCTTGAAGGCGTGCAGCGCGCGCAGCTGGCGGCCGACCTGGTCGGCCACGGCGGCGACGCGGTGCTCGTGGCCGTCGGCGCCGGGGGGCGCGGCGGTCCGCGCGTCGGTGGTCACGGGGGTGCTCCGGGGTGGTGGTGGTGGGGTGGAGGGGGTGGTGCGGTGGCCTCGCGGCGGAGGCGGGTGTAACGGCGACCGGGGGTCCGGCGAAGTACCTCCCGGGACATCGGCCGGGAGGCCAGATCCTTGAGTGCTACATGCAACGAACAAGCTACCAGCGCGAACACGTATCGGGGGGTACAGCGTGGCGATGGACCGGGGAGCGTGGGGACGGCGGGCGACGGGTCCGCGCGGTCCCCGCTCGGGCGCTGCGTGGGGTGCGCCGTCCGAGGGACGCTGCGTTACGGTGGGTGGTAACCCTACGTATCGGGAGAGTAACGCAGTGTCGTTCAACGGTTGGTCAGGGGAGACGACGCTGGCCCCTGTGCCCACGTCCTCCCGCGCCGCCCGGCACTTCGTCGCCGACTGGTGCATCGCCGAGGGCGTCATCGGCGACGTCGTCGACACCCTCCTGCTGCTCACCGCCGAGGTCGTCACCAACGCCGTCCTGCACGGCCGCAGCGAGGTCGTCCTGCGCGTCGGCCGCCACGGCTCCCGCGTCCGCGTCGGCGTCGGCGACGAGAACACCCGCCTGCCCCTGCGCCGCGAGGCCGACCCCGAAGCCCTCAACGGCCGCGGCATGGCCCTCGTCGAAGCCCTCGCCGACGCCCACGGCGTCGAGGTCGGCACCCTCGGCAAGACCGTCTGGTTCGACGTGGCCACCGCCGCCGGGCCCGTCCGGCCCGTCCGCGCCACCGCCTGAGCCACCGCCCGAGCCACCGCCCGACCTCGCGCCCCGGACGGCGACCTACCCTGGAGCGGTGGCCGCACCTACCCGCACGGCCCGCAGCGCACCCGGCCCGGCAGGCGTGGTCCTCACCGCCTCGGCCGTCCTCCTCGCCGCGCTCGCGGTCCTGCTCACCGCCCTCGCCCTCGCCGGCGGGCTGAACCCCTCCGTCCTCGGCGACCCCGGGCCCCTCGTCCGCTACGGGCTGCCCGTCGCCCGCACCGTCCACGACCTCGCCGCGGCCCTCGCCGTGGGGGGCTTCGCGGTGGCCGCGGCCCTGCTCCCGCACCCCAGCCCGGCCTGGACCCGCGCCACCCGCGCGGCCGCCGTCGCGGCCGGGGTGTGGGCCGTCGCCGGGCTGCTCGTCCTGGTCCTGACGGCCATGGACGTCATCGGCGTCGCCCCCGGCGCCCCCGACTTCGGCGCCCAGTTCGCCCAGTTCGCCCAGTCCATCGACCTCGGGCGCGCCCTGCTCGTCACCACGGTCCTGGCGGCCGTCGCCGCGACCGTCGGCGCCGCCGCGACCCGGCCCGCCGGCGCCGCGTGGGGCCTGGCCGTGGCGGTCGCCGCCCTGCTGCCGCTGTCCCTGTCCGGGCACGCCTCCGGGTCGGCCTCGCACGAGACGGCCGTCAGCTCCCTGGGCCTGCACCTGGTCGGGGTCACCGTCTGGGTCGGCGGCCTCGCGGCCGTCCTGCTGGTCCTGCCGCTGACGGGACGGTCCCCGGGCCCGGTCAAGGGGCAGCGCCCCGTCGACCTCACCACCCTGGCCACCCGGTACTCCGCCGTCGCCCTGGCCTGCTTCGCCCTCGTGGCCCTGTCGGGGGTCGTCAACGCCTCGGTGCGCCTCGGCGGCTGGTCCGGCCTGACCTCCGCGTACGGCGCGCTGGTCGTCGGGAAGGTCGTCGCGCTCGTCGCGCTGGGCGCCTTCGGCGTCTGGCACCGGCGCCGGACCATCCCGCTGCTGGCCCACCGGCCGTGGGCCTTCGCCCGGATCGCCGCCGGCGAGCTGGTCCTCATGGGGGCCGCGACGGGCCTGGGGGTGGCGCTGAGCCGCAGCCCCACGCCCGTCCCCGACGACGACCCCACCTCCTCGGCCGCGGAGGACCTCCTCGGGGAGCCGATGCCCCCGGCGCTCACCGTCGGGCGCTGGTTCACCCAGGTCAGCCCCGACCTGCTGTGGCTGCTGATCGGCGCGCTGCTGCTCGTCGGCTACCTGCTCGGCGTCGCCCGCCTGCGCTCGCGCGGCGACGGCTGGCCCGTGGGCCGGACCCTCTGGTGGGTCGCGGGCTGCCTCGCGCTGCTGTTCGTGACCAGCGGCGGGCCCGCGGCCTACGGGCGGATCAGCTTCAGCACGCACATGCTCCAGCACATGCTGCTGACGATGGCGGTGCCCCCGATGCTCGTCCTCGGGGCGCCGGTGACGCTGGCGCTGCGGACCCTGCCCGCCCGGCGCGACCACTCGCGCGGGGCGCGGGAGTGGCTGCTGGCGGTGGTGCACTCGCGGTACCTGGGCGTCGTGGGTCACCCGCTGGTGGCGGCCGTCCTGTTCGCCGGGTCGCTCATCGTCTTCTACTACTCGCCGCTGTTCGAGCTCGCGCTGCGCACCCACGTGGGGCACGAGCTGATGATGTTCCACTTCCTCGGCACGGGGTACCTGTTCGCGTCCGCGCTCATCGGCGTCGACCCCGGCGGGCACCGGCCCCCGTACCCGCTGCGGCTGATCCTGCTGCTGGCGACGATGGCCTTCCACGCCTTCTTCGGGGTGGCGCTCATCCAGGGCAACGAGCTGCTGGCCGCCGACTGGTTCTCCCAGGTCGCCCCCGGCACCGACCTGCTGGCCGACCAGCAGCGGGGCGGGGACATCGCCTGGGGCATCGGGGAGGTGCCCACCATCGTGCTCATCCTGGGCGTCGCGATCGGGTGGTCCCGCTCGGACACCCGGGAGAACCGCCGCCGCGACCGCAAGGCCGCGCGCGACGGCGACGCGGAGCTGGGGGAGTACAACGCGATGCTCCAGCGCCTGGCCGAGCGCGACGAGCCCCGTCGCTGACCGGCCCCCCACCGGCCACCCCCCGGCGTGATCCGCGTCACGGGGCTGTCCGATGATGGGGGCTCGCCCTCCACCGTCAGGAAAGGACCGCGTGCTCATGGCCGAGCCGACCGACCGTCCCACGAGCCGCGAACCGATCGACTTCACGGTCGAGACGCTGGGCCCGTGCACCGTCGACTCCCCGCTCGCCCCCCGGCTGCAGGCCCGGCGCACCACGCACCACTACATCGACGAGACCGACCGCGTCCTGTTCGACGACACCCTGTCCAAGGTCACCCGGCGGGCGGCGGGGACGAACGGGGAGCTGGAGGAGCTGCCGAGCCTGGAGCCGACCGGCCCGCGCAAGAAGATCTTCTTCGACCCGTCCAAGACGCGCGTGGGGATCGTCACCTGCGGCGGGCTGTGCCCGGGGATCAACAACGTGATCCGCGGGCTGGTCTCGGAGCTGACCACCCACTACGGGGTGCGCCGGATCTACGGCTTCAAGAACGGGTACCAGGGGTTCATCCCCCGCTACGGCCACGACGTCGTCGACCTCACGCCCGAGTCGGTCAGCGGCATCGACGGCGAGGGCGGCACCATCCTGGGCACCTCCCGCGGGCAGCAGGACGCCACCGAGGTCGTCGACTGCCTGGAGCGGATGGGCCTCGGCGTCCTGTTCGTCATCGGCGGCGACGGCACGATGCGCGGGGCGCAGAAGATCGCCGCCGAGATCAAGGCGCGCGACCTGAAGATCGCCGTCGTCGGCATCCCCAAGACGATCGACAACGACATCCCGTTCATCGACCAGAGCTTCGGCTTCCAGTCGGCGTTCAGCGAGGCCTCGCGCTCGATCCGCTCGGCGAAGGTGGAGGCGCGCACCGCGCCCAACGGCGTCAGCGTCGTCAAGCTCATGGGCCGGCACTCCGGCTTCATCGCCTGCTACGCCGCGCTGGCGCAGAACGACGCCGACTTCGTGCTCATCCCCGAGGTGCCGTTCACCCTGGGCGGCCCCGGCGGGTTCCTGGAGCGCCTGCGGGAGAAGGTCGCGACGCAGGGCCACGCGCTGGTGGTGGCCGCCGAGGGGGCCGGGCAGGAGCTGTTCGTCGACAACGGGCTGCAGGACGCCTCGGGCAACAAGAAGCTCCAGGACGTGGGGATCCTGCTGCGGCAGGCGATCGCGGACGACTTCGCCCAGCACGACCTCGAGCTGAACATGCGGTACATCGACCCCAGCTACGTGATCCGCAGCGTCCCGGCGAACCCGTACGACGCGGTGTACTGCATCCGGCTGGCGCACGCGGCCGTGCACGCGGCGATGGCGGGCCGGACGAACATGGTCGTGGGCCGCTGGCGCCGGCGGTTCGTGCACATCCCGATCGGGCTGGCGGTCTCGGCCCGCAACCAGGTCGACCCGCACGGGGACCTGTGGTGGTCGGTGCTGGAGGCGACGGGGCAGCCGTGGTCGTTCGGGGAGTTCTCCGCCGAGCAGGTCACGGCCTTCGGCGGGCAGTAGGCGCGCGGTCGGCGGACGGTCGGCGGGTGGGAGGTCACGCTCGGTGACGTTCTGCTGATCTTCCGGCCGCTGACACCGCGAGTTCACAGAAGGGGCACAGGCTGGGCGCACCCCCACCGAACGAGAGGTGCACTCCCGTGCGAGAACCCAGCACTCGTGTCCGCCGGAACCTCGGCCTCGGCGCGAGCGTCCTGCTCGGCGCCACGTTCCTGTCGCAGGCCTCCACCTCGGCCACGACCGCCGAGCAGGACGAGGCGCCGGCCGCGGCCTACGTCGGTTCCGTCGAGGTCGTCCGCGACGTCGCGGCCACCACCCGGTCCGCCGGGGAGCAGACGCTGCGCGGCAAGGTGTTCGACGACGCCGACCGCGACGGCCGCAGCGCCGGCGACCGCGGTGTCGAGGGCGTCTCGGTCTCCAACGGCCGCGACGTCGTCGTCACCGACGCCGACGGCGACTACGAACTGCCCGTGTTCGAGGGCATGACCGCCTTCGTCACCCAGCCGTCGGGCTGGCAGGTCCCCGTCGACGCCGACGGCGTCGCGCAGTTCTCCTACCACCACCTGCCCGCCGGTTCCCCCGAGCTGCGGTTCGGCGGCCTCGAGCCCACCGGGCCGCTGCCGACGGCCGTCAACTTCCCCATCGCCGAGGGTGACGACGCGGCGCAGGACGACGCGACGCGCTGCGCCGTGCTGGCCGACGTCCAGACCTACAACGGCCGCGAACTGGGTTTCGCCCGCGACGGCCTGCTCGAGGACCTGCTGCAGGAGAAGGACGTCGCCGAGTGCGGCGCGCTCATGCTGGGCGACGTCGCCGGCGACGACCTCGGCCTGTACCCGCGCATCAAGGAGGTCCTGGGGGCGTCGGGGCTGCCGCTGCGCTTCGTGCCCGGCAACCACGACCTCGACCTCGACGCGACCGACGCCGCCCACTCGTTCGACACGTTCAAGCGGGAACTGGGCCCCACCACCTACAGCTACGACGTCGCCGACGTCCACTACGTCGTGCTGAACAACGTGAAGTACCCGTGCACGCCGGAGGACGACACCGACGGGACGCGCCCGCACTGCGCCGACCCGGTGAACGCCCCCAGCTACTCCGGGACCCTCGGCGACGACCAGGTGACGTGGCTGGAGAACGACCTGGCCCGCGTCCCGAAGGACAAGCTCGTCGTGCTGGCCTCGCACATCCCGCTGGTCTCCTTCGCCGACCAGACCTCCACCAAGCACCAGACCGCGGAGGTGAAGAAGGTCTACGCGCTGCTCGAGGGCCGTCCCGCGCTGTCGGTGTCCGGCCACACGCACTCCACCGAGCGCATGAACACCGGCGACAGCTACGCCGGATGGAAGACCGCCGTCGGCGTCGACGAACTGCCGTTCCCGCACGTCGTCGCGGGCGCGCCCAGCGGTGACTGGTACTCCGGCGACCTCGACGTCGACGGCCGCCCGATGGCGCTGCAGCGCGACGGCGCCCGCCCGGGGTACCTGGTGCTCGACGTGGAGGGTTCGGAGTACGTCGACAGCTTCCGCGCCATCGGCGAACCCGACGACAAGCAGATGGCCGTCTCGCTGAACTCCCCGCGCTGGCGCGACTGGTACACGACGATCACCGAGTGGGCCGCGACCCGCGAGGGCTGGGAGCAGGCGCCCCCGCTCAACGTCAACGACCTCGGCGACCCGGGCCTGGTGACCACCGCCGACGTCGCCGCCGACACCTGGCTGTCGGCGAACGTCTGGTACGGCTCGACCGACACCGAGGTGTCGGTGTCGATCGACGGCGGGCAGGCGCAGGCCGCGACCCGCACCCAGCAGGCCGCCGGCGAGGCCGCCAAGACCGGCGCCCAGTACGCCGACCCGGCCGCCGCGACCCGTCAGCTGCAGGTCGCCCGGTTCGGTTTCGAGTCGACCTCCGGGGACGAGGGTTCCCAGGGCTTCGAGCTGTACGCCGGCAGCGACTACGGCCCCGGCCCGGCGCAGCCGGGCAACAACGTCGCCGACCGCGCCACCCACATCTGGCAGTTCCGCCTCCCCAGCGACCTGTCCGAGGGCGTGCACCGCGCCGACGTGACCGCGACCGACTCCTTCGGCCGCGAGTTCACCGAGACCTACGTGTTCGAGGTGCGCGCCGAGCTGCCCGAGCAGAACTTCCGCAGCGAGGTGTTCGAGACGCCCTGACGTCTCCCCGCGGTTCCCCGGGAGCGTGCCCGCCGGTCGTGCTGACCGGCGGGCACGCTCTCAGGCTTTCCCGGCCGGCTCGGGGATCCGCAGCGCCTCGACCAGGCTGCGGTACAGCGGGCTCGTCGACAGCAGGTGCGCGTGCGTCCCGCGCGCCACGACGGCGGCGCCGTCCATGACGACGATGGTGTCGGCGTCCAGGACGGTGGACAGGCGGTGGGCGATGGTCACGACGGCCCGGTGCTCGGCGTACCGGCGGACGGTCTCGTGGATCGCCTGCTCGGTCAGGCCGTCGACCTGCGCGGTGGCCTCGTCGAGCAGGAGGACCTGCGGCTGCGCGAGGAGCGCCCGGGCCAGGGCGATCCGCTGACGCTGGCCGCCGGAGACCGACGCCTCGCTCAGCGGGGTGTCCAGCCCGGCGGGCAGCGAGGCGACGAAGGTGTCGAGCCGGATCTGCCGCAGGACCTCCTCGACGTCGGCGGGGGTCGCGTCGGGGTTGGCGAACAGGAGGTTGTCGCGGATCGTCCCGGGCAGGACGGGGGTCTCCTGCTCGACGTAGGCGAGGTGGCGGCGCACCTGGCGCGGGGTGAGTTCGGCGTAGGGCCGGCCGTCGAGCAGCAGCGACCCGCTCTCGGGTTCCAGGAAGCGCAGCAGGAGCGAGAACACCGTGGTCTTGCCCGCGCCGGAGGGTCCGACGACGGCGGTGTGGCCGCGGCGCGCGATGGTCAGGTCGAGGTCGCGCACGGCGGGTGCAACCCCCGGTGCGTACCGAGCGGTGACGCCGCGGAACTCCAGGACGGCGTCCTCGGCGGCCGTCCTCGCCGGCTCCTCACCGGGCGCGGCGCCGGGCGCGGCGCCGGTGCCGGCGGTGGGTTCGGGTTCCAGGGCCTGCACCTGCTCGATCCGGGCGGCGGCGGCCAGCCCGGACTGCAGGGTGGTGAGGTTCTGGCTCAGCTCCATGACCGGGTTGATGAGGCCGAACGCGTACAGCAGGAAGGCGATGAGGGTCGAGACGGTCAGCTGGCCGTCGGCGACGCGCCATGCTCCGAAACCCAGGACGACGACGATGGCGGCCTGGACGCCGGCCCAGGAGACGGTCCAGACGAGAGCTTCGCGGCGGACGGCGACCACGCTCTGGTCGCGGGACTCGGCGGCGCCGGTGAGCAGCAGGTCGAGCTGTCGGTCCTCGGCGCCGGCGGCCTTGACCGTGCGGATGGCCCGCAGCGAGGCCTCCAGCGATCCGCCGAGGGAGCCCAGAGCGGCCTGCGAGCGTTCCTGGGCGCGGCCGATGGCGGGCATGAGGGTGGCGAACAGGACGACCACGATGCCGATCGCGAGCACGGTCACCAGGACCAGGGGTACGTCGAGCACGGCCATGAGGACGACGGTGCCCACGAGCATGACGGCCCCGTTGAGCAGGCCGATGATGCTGCTGGAGGCGGCCTCGCGCAGCAGCACGGAGTCGGAGGTGACCCGGGTGACCATCTCGCCGGTGGGGCGCTGCAGCAGCGGGACCACGCGCGCCCCCAGGAACCGGCGGAGCATGCCCTCGCGGGCGTCGAGGACGACGTCCTCGGCGAGCTCGCCGAGGAGGGACCACTGCCACCAGCTCACCACGGCACCCACCACGAGCAGCGCGACGAGCAGCGCGACGGGACCGGCCAGGGACCGGCCGGCACCGAGGTTGTCGATGATCCCCTTGGTCGCCAACGGGCTCACCAGGCCGGAGGCGGAGACGGCCAGGCCGAGCGCCAGCGCGAGGACGAGCCGGGGCAGGCGGCCGCGCGCGTAGCGCCACAGCAGCGGCCACCGGGTGCCGGTGGGACGGGGAGGGGGAGGAGTGGACATCCCCTGAGTAGGACATGAATGTCCCATTTCGGTCAACTTGTTCCCACGATCGGACGCTCGTACCCTGTCCGGGTGGCTGAGAAGACTCCGGGGAACCGCGCGCGCCAGCGGACGCGGCGGGCGATCCTGCTGTCCGCCATCACCACGCTGAGGGCCCGCCCGAGCGCCTCCCTGGGTGAGGTGGCCGACGCCGCGGGGGTGGCGCGCAGCACCCTGCACCGCTACTTCCCCGACCGCGAGGCGCTGACCGCGGCCCTGGACGAGTTCGTGCTCGCCGAGCAGGGCGCCGCGGTGGACCGGGCCCGCCCGGACGAGGGCACGGGCCTGGAGGCGTACACCCGCATCGTCGGGGAGCTCCTGGACGCCTCCGAGGTCCTCGCGTGGTGGCTGCACGTCGACGACAGCGAGGACGACGGCCTCGACACCGAGGACGACGCGCGCCTGACGGCGGTCGTGGCGCGCGGTCAGCGCGACGGCAGCATCGACCCCGCGTTCCCGGCGGACTGGCTGATGCACGTGGTCTGGTCGGCGCTGTGGGCCGCCGAGCTCCTCGTCACCCGCGGGTCGACCACCCGGCGCGAGGTCCGCGACACCTGCCTGCGCAGCCTGGTCAAGCTGGCGGCCGCCCCCGCGGCCTGACCGCCGGCGTCACTTCGCCTCCGACCACCGCCGCACGACGCTGACGTCGGCGACGAACCGCACCCCGGACCCGGCGGCCCACCGGCCCGCCGTCTGCTCCAGCGCGCTCACCAGGAGGCCGGCCGCGCGGTCGGCGTCGGCCTCGGGGACGTGCAGCAGCAGCTCGTCGTGCAGGCACAGCACGATCCGCCCGGCGGTCCCGGCCAGCCCGGCGCGGACCGTCGCGGCCCACGCCTTGAACAGCTCCGCCGCGGCGCCCTGGACGACGGCGTTGCGCGCGAACCGGCCGCGCGCGGCCGTCGGGGCGCCGGGCTCGGCGGGGCCGAGGTCGGAGATCCGGACCCGCCGGCCGCCGTACGTGTGCACGTCGCGTCCCTCGCGCCCGGCCTCCTCGGCCGCCCGCAGGTACGCCAGCGCCCGCGGGTAGGCGCGTTCCATGCGGCGCAGCGCCTCCCCGGCCGCGCCGGACGTCTGCCCGTACATCGCGGCGAGGACGGCGATCTTCGCGGTCGGCCGATCGGCGCCCAGGGCCGCGGCGACGGGGGCGTAGAGGTCGTCGTCGCGGGTGGCCGCGACCAGCCCGGGGTCGCCGGAGACCGCGGCCAGGACCCGGGGCTCGACCTGCCCGAGGTCGGCCCGGACCAGGACCGCGCCGGGCTCGGCGGCGACCGCGGGCCGCAGCTCGGCGGGCAGGTTGTGCAGCCCGGCCTGCGCGGTCATCCGGCCCGCGGCGGCGTCGGCCGCCGCCCACGCCCCCCGCAGCCGGCCGTCGGGCCCGACGTGCTCGTCGAGCCAGCGGTACCCGTACGTCGTCGCGAGCCGTTCGGCCTTGCGCCAGGTCAGGAGCGCGGCGACGCCCGGGTGCGCCTCGCGCAGCCCCTCCAGGCGCCACGCGCGGGTGTCCGGGACGTCGAAACCCAGCCCGCGCAGCGCGGCCAGCACCTGCGCGGGGTTGCGCAGGTCGATCGTCCCGAGGTGCCGGTGCACGGGGGCGTCCCGCACGGCCCGGTACCGGGCCTCCTCGGCGGGGGTCGCCGGGCGCGGTCCCACGGCCGCGCCGACGATCCGCTCGGCGGTCGGGCGGTCCAGCGGCAACCCGGTGCGGGACAGCTCGACCGCGAGCAGCGCGGCCGCGGACTCGGCGAACCCCGTCTGCACGGGCAGGGCCGGGCCGCTGGGGGTGACGCGGTGGTCCGGGAGCGCGGCCAGCCGGCTGGTCTGGGCCGCGGCGACCGTCAGGGCCAGCTCGGCCCAGCGGGCGGCCCGGTCGAGCCGCCCGGGCGGGTCGACGTCGAGGGCGCGCCCGTCGGCCCACGTCGGGCGGAGGTCCCCGGCGTCGGTGAGGGGGGCGTCGTCGTCCGCCGCGCCGTCGAGGTCGAGCAGGCCCGTCCCGTGCGAGGCGGCGGGGCGGTGCGACGGCGGCGGGGGAGGGGTCCGCCCGTGGGCGGCGGCCCACACCGCGCCGGGGTCCTCGCGCGCCCCGCCCTCCAGCAGCCGGTGGACGGCGGCCAGGTCGTGGCAGCGGGCCAGGTGGACGGGCCCGGCCCGGCCCACCGCGGAGGCCGCCGACCACCACGTCCACCGCGGTGCGAACTCCGCCTCCAGCGCGGCGAGGACGGTCGCCGGCTCGGCGGTGGGCACGGGCCAGCTCCGGCCGGGGATGGCCAGGCCCAGGCCGCCGGGGACGACCACCAGCCCGAGCTCGGGGACGGCGGGCAGGGCACGGAGGTCGCCCAGGACGGTCACCGGGACAGTCTGGCGGGCGGGTCCGACGGTCGGGTCAGGACGGCAGGAGCCGCATCCCCGCTGCTGCCAGTTCCTGCACGATCGTGCTGTCGGCCGGGACGTCGCTGACGACCCCGGTGACCTGCCCGGGGGTGAAGACGCGGAACCGGGAGACGGCCCCGACCTTCTCCCGGCTGGCGAGCACGTACGTCTCGCCGGCGCGCGCGGACAGCGCGCGCTTCATGGCGGCCTCGTCGGCGTCGCCGGTGGTCAGGCCCTCGTGGGGGTGGACGCCGGTGACGCCGGCGAGGAAGACGTCGGCGGACAGGCCCGCGGCGGCCTCCACCGCCGCCGCCCCGCAGGTCACGACGGAGTGCCGGAACAGGCGCCCGCCGATGAGGTGCACGTCGACGAGCGGTTTCGCCACGAGGGCGACGGCGATCGTCGGGCTGTGGGTGATGACGGTGCAGGGCAACGTGTCCGGCAGGGAGGAGGCGAGGGCGAGCGTCGTGGTGCCGCCGTCGAGGATCACCGTGCTGCCCGGTTCGACCAGGGCGAGGGCGCGGGCCGCGACGCGGGCCTTGCTGCCGGGTTCGAGGTCGGTGCGGGTGCGGTAGTCCGAGGCGGCGGCGGCCACGGGGACGGCGCCGCCGTAGACCCGCACGAGCCGGTCCTGCGCGGCCAGTTCCCGCAGGTCCCGGCGGATCGTGTCCTCGGACGTCCCGAGCTCGTGGGCGAGGTCCTTGGCCAGGACGCGCTTGTCGCGGTCGAGGCGGTCGAGGATCAGCGCGTGGCGTTCGACGGTCAGCACCCGCGGTCCGTCCTTCCTGAATGTTCTTGCACGTTCTTACCTGTTCGTGCCTATTCTACTCGCATGACGACACCGATGATGATCCTGATCGCCGGCCCCTACCGCTCCGGGACCGGCGACGACCCCGTCCTGCTCCAGCGCAACCTCGACCGCCTCGGCGAGGCCGCCTGGCCGCTCTTCCGCGCGGGCCACCTGCCCGTCATCGGGGAGTGGGTCGCCCTGCCCGTCCTGGCCTCGGCCGGGGTGACCTCGGTCGGCGACCCGCTCGCCGAGCAGGTGCTCTACCCCACGGCCGAGCGCCTCATCGAGCGGTGCGACGCCGTCCTGCGCCTGCCCGGCGACTCGCGCGGGGCCGACCAGGACGTGGTCCTCGCCGAGCGGCGCGGCCTGCCGGTCTACCGGGACCTCGCCGACGTGCCGGGCGTCGTGGTGGACGAGGTGGCGGACGACGTGGTGGACGAGGTGGTGGGCGGGGTCGCGACCGCGTCCTGACGCCCCGCCTCCCGGCGGCGGTCCGCCCGCGCAGCGGGCTGGAGGGGAGCCGCCGCCGGGGCGCCGCTCAGCTCGTGCAGCTGGTCCCAGAGCCGGGCGATCCGAGCCGGTCCGGGCCGGGCGGTGTGCGCGTTGGGCTCGTTCGTCACGGGCAGCCCGCGGCGGCCGTCGCGGGGCCCGAGGAGCTCCCCGCCGCGCAGTCCGGGGTCGAGCAGGGCGCGGACCCCGGCCCAGGCGGCGGTGTCCTTGCCCTGGGCCCAGGGGGTGAACGGGTTCCGCCGGCCCTGGGTGCGGGGGTCGAAGACGCCGTCGCGCGCGGGGGTCCGGGCGTCGACGCCGACCCCGGGGAACGTGAGGATCGAGGCGACCGGGGACCCCGCGGCCCGCAGCCGGCGGTCCAGCTCGTGGGCGTAGAGCTCGGTCACGGTCTTGGCCCAGGTGTAGTTGCGGAAGAACCCGCGGTGCGGGGTCGTGACGTCGGTGACGACGGGTTTCCAGCGGCGGACGAAACCCGTGGTGGTGTGCGCGACGCGCCCGCCGTCGCGAGTCAGGGCGGGCAGCAGCGCCACGGTGAGGGCGACGTTGGCGATGACGTGGGTGCCGAGCAGCTCGGGGTGCCCGTCCGCGGTGGTGGTCTGCCGGGCGGTGCTCATGGAGCCGCCGTTCAGCAGGACGCCGTCGAGGCGGTCGAGCCCGGCCAGTTCCCGGCCGGCGCGGCGGACCGAGGCCAGCGAGGCGAGGTCGAGGACCACCGTGGAGACGGTGGCGCCGGGGACCTCGCGCCGGATGGAGGCGGCGGCGCGGTCCAGCCGGGCCCGCGACCGCGCGGCGAGCACGACGTGGGCGCCGGTGGTGGCGAGCTGCTCGGCGGCGAAGTACCCGATGCCGGCGGTGGCGCCGGTGACGGCGTACGTGCGCCCGCGGGCGGTGGGCAGGGTGGTGGGGTCCCAGGTCACGGTCGGCTCCCGTCGGTGGCGGATGGAGTATCCGTTCTGACGCTAGCACGCGAGCGGATGGAGTATCCGTTCCTTGGTAGCCTGGCCCCGTGACCCCGCGCCCGGACGCCGCCCGCAGCCGCGCCCGCATCCTCGACGCCGCCCGCGACCTGCCCGCCGACGACCTGCGGCTCAACGACGTCGCCCACCGGGCCGGCGTCGGGGTCGCGACCGCCTACCGGCACTTCCCCACCGTCCACGCCCTCGTCGAAGCGCTCGCCGAGGCCGACCTCGCCCGCTACTCCGACCTCGCCCGGCGGGCCTGCGCCGAACCCGACCCGCTGCGCGGGCTCGACCTGCTGGTGCGCGACGGGCTCGCGCTGCAACTGGCCGGCGACGGCCTGCAGGCCGTCCTGCTCGCCGACCGCGACACCAGCCCGGCCGTCACCGCGATCAAGGACGAGCTGCTCGCCGCCGTCGAGACCGTCGTGGCGCGCGCGGTCGCGGCGGGAGCCGCCCGGCCCGACCTGACCCCGGCCCGCCTGCGCCACCTCGTCTGCGGCGTCGAGCACGCCGTCCGCGTCGCCGGCGGCGGCGCCGACGAGCGCGAGTTCCACCTCGCCGCGGCCCTGGCCGGGTTGCGCGCCGGGCCCCCGGCGGCCACCGGGCGATGAGTCGCGCCCGCGCCGGGGGTCAGCCCGGCGTGGGCACCGTGAGGACCGAGTACGTGGTCGCACCGGACGGCACCCGCATCGCCTTCGACCGGCGCGGTGCGGGGCCCGTCCTGGTGCTCGTGGACGGCGCGCTCAGCGAGCGCCGCACCGGCCCGATGCGCCCGCTCGCCGAGCACCTCGCGCCGTGGTTCACCGTCGTCACCTACGACCGGCGCGGCCGCGGGCAGAGCACCGACGGCACCGGGCCCGTGCGCGCCTACACCGTCGGGCACGAGGTGGGGGACCTGCGCCGGCTGCTGGAGGTGGTCGGCGCGCGGGGGAGCGGTGCGGCCGTGCACGGGGCCTCCACGGGGGCGCTGCTCGCGCTGCACGCCGCCGCCGCGGGGCTCCCCGTGCGGTCGGTGTCGTTGTTCGAGCCGCCCCCCGGGGCGGGCGCCCGGCTCGGCGGCGGGTTCGCGCGGACGCTGACGGCGCTGCTGGAGGCGGGCCGGCGGGCCGAGGTCGTCCGCACCTTCCAGCGCGCGGCCGGGGTCCCGGAGGCGCTCGTCGCGGCCGGGGCGGCGGGTTTCGCCGCGAGCGCCCAGACGCTGGTGTACGACTGCGCGCTGACGTGCGCCCTGACGCGCGCGGTCGCGGCCCGCGTCGGGGTGCCGGCGCTCGTGGTGCGGGCGACGGCGACGGCGACGGCGACGGGCGGCCGGTGGCCGCCGGGGACGCGGGACGTGGTGACCGCGCTGCCGCGGGGGGAGCAGGTGGTGCTGCCGCGGGTGTGGCACGGGGTGCCGGACGCCGACCTCGCGGCGGTCCTCGCGGCCTTCCACCGGCGGTGAGCCTGCTGGCAGAGTGCGACCATGCGCACCCCCTCGACGGACCGTGACCCGACCGCGGACTGGGCGGAGGTCGACGAGTACCTCGCCCAGACGCTGCTGCCCGAGGACGAGACGCTGGAACTCGTCCTGGACGAGAACCAGGCCGCCGGGCTGCCCGGCATCGACGTGTCCCCGCTGCAGGGGCAGCTGCTGTCGCTGCTGGTGCGGATCAGCGGGGCCCGCCGGGTCCTGGAGATCGGCACCCTCGGCGGGTACAGCACGATCCACCTGGCCCGGGCGCTGCCCGCCGGCGGGCGGGTCGTGACGCTGGAGCAGGCGCCGGAGCACGCCGAGGTCGCGCGCCGGAACATCGGGCGGGCCGGGTTCGGCGACGTCGTGGACGTGCGCGTCGGGGCGGCGCTGGACACGCTGCCGCAGTTGGCGGACGAGGGCGGCGGGCCGTTCGACCTGGTGTTCATCGACGCGGACAAGCCGAACAACCCGAACTACCTGGAGTGGGCGCTGCGGCTCACCCGCCCGGGCAGCCTCATCGTCGGGGACAACGTGGTGCGCGCCGGGCGGGTGGCGCACGAGGAGGACACCGAACCGGCCATCACCGGGACCCGGGAGTTCCTCACCGCGCTGGGGGAGGACCCGCGGCTGGAGGTGACGGCGCTGCAGACGGTCGGGGCGAAGGGCTGGGACGGGTTCACCCTGGCCGTCGTGCGCTGAGGCGCCCGGTTCAGGCGGTGCGCCCGGCGTCCCCGGTGCTCCCGGGGACCACGGCCGCCGGGCCGCGGTTCAGGTGCGGCATCACGTGGTCGGCGTAGGCGCGCAGGGTGGTCTCCTTCGCGTCGTGCTGGAGGTACAGCGCGAACTGGTCGACGCCGAGGTCCTCCAGCTCGCGCAGGCGGTCGAGGTGGTCGGCGGGGCCGCCCAGCAGGCAGAACCGGTCGACGATCTCGTCGGGCACGAAGTCGGCGTGGGAGTTCCCGGCCCGGCCGTGCTCGTTGTAGTCGTAGCCCTGCCGGCCCGCGATGTACTCGGTGAGGGCGGCGGGCACGGCGCCGTCCGCGCCGTAGCGGCCGACGATGTCGGCGACGTGGTTGCCGACCATCCCGCCGAACCAGCGGCACTGCGCGCGGGCGTGCTCCAGCCCGGCGGCGCTGCCGTCGGTGACGTACGCGGGAGCCGCGACGCAGATCTTCACCGAGTCGGGGTCCCGGCCGGCCCGCTCGGCGGCCTCCTTGACGAACTTGATGGTCCAGGCCGCGATGTCGGGGTCGGCCAGCTGCAGGATGAACCCGTCGGCGACCTCACCGGCGAGCTGCAGCGCCTTCGGCCCGTAGGCGGCCACCCACACCTGGGTCCGGTTGTCCTCGTTGGTCGCCCGCGCCCACGGGAACCGGATGGTCTGCCCGTTGTGCTCCACGGCCCGCCCGTTGGACAGCTCGCGGATGACGTGGACCGCCGAGCGCAGCGTCGCCAGGGTGCTGGGCCGGCCCGCGAGGGTGCGGACGGCGGAGTCGCCGCGGCCGATGCCGCAGATCGTGCGGGGTCCGTACATCTCGTTGAGGGTCGCGTAGCTGGAGGCGGTCACGGTCCAGTCCCGGGTGAGCGGGTTGGTGACCATGGGGCCGACGACGATGTTCCGGGTGGCCTGCAGGATCGCGGAGTAGACGACGTAGGGCTCCTCCCACAGCAGGTGGGAGTCGAACGTCCAGGCGTGCGTGAAGCCGAACGTCTCGGCCTGGCGGGCGAGTTCGACGACGCGCGAGGCGGGCGCGGTGTTCTGCAGGACGACGCCGAGGTCCACGGGGTGCTCCTTCGGGGGTGACGGGGTCAGCGCAGGTACTGGGACAGGCCGCGGCGGACGTACCGGCCGTGACCCTTGGTCCCGAGGTACTGCCCGCGGTCGACGACGGTGCGGCCGCGGGACAGGACCGTGCGGACCTGCCCGGTGAGCCGGGCCCCCTCGAACGCGGAGTGGTCCAGGTTCATGTGGTGGGTGGCGGCGCTGATCGTGGTGGTGCCGTGCGGGTCGTACACGACGAGGTCGGCGTCGGAACCGGGGGCGACGACCCCCTTGCGCGGGTACATCCCGAACATCCGCGCCGGGGTGGTGGCGCAGGTCTCCACCCAGCGCTGCAGCGACAGGTTCCCGTCGACGACGCCCTGGTGGACGAGGTCCATCCGGTGCTCGACGAGCCCGAGGCCGTTGGGGATCTTCGAGAAGTCCCCGACGCCGAGCTGCTTCTGGTCGTTGAAGCAGAACGGGCAGTGGTCGGTGGAGACGACGGCCAGGTCGTCGGTGCGCAGCCCCTTCCACAGGTCAGCGGCGTGCGGTTCGCGCTTGGAGCGCAGCGGGGTGGAGCAGGCGTACTTGGCCCCCTCGAACCCGGGGGCGCCGAGGTGGTCCTCCAGGGTCAGGTAGAGGTACTGCGGGCACGTCTCGGCGAACACGTTGCGGCCCTGGCTGCGGGCGTGCGCGATGCGTTCCAGCGCCTGGGACGCCGAGACGTGCACGACGTACAGCGGGGTGCCGCCGGCGACCTCGGCCAGGGCGATGGCGCGGTTCGTGGCCTCGCCCTCCAGCGCGGCCGGGCGGGTCAGGCCGTGCCAGACCGGGTCGGTGTTCCCCGCGGCCAGCGCCTGCTGCACGAGGACGTCGATGGCGGTGCCGTTCTCGGCGTGCATCATGATCGTCGCGCCGTTGCCGGTGGCCCGCTGCATGGCCCGCAGGATCTGGCCGTCGTCGGAGTGGAACACCCCCGGGTAGGCCATGAACAGCTTGAAGCTGCTGATCCCCTCGTGGGCGACGAGGGTGTCCATGGCCTTCAGCGACGTCTCGTCGACGCCGCCGAGGATCATGTGGAACCCGTAGTCGACGGCGCAGTTCCCCTCGGCCTTGGCGTGCCAGCGGGCCAGCGACTCCTCGACGTCCTCCCCGGTGCGCTGCACCGCGAAGTCCACGATGGTCGTCGTCCCGCCGAACGCGGCGGCCCGGGTGCCGCTCTCGAAGGTGTCGGACGCCTGCGTGCCGCCGAACGGCATCTCCATGTGGGTGTGGACGTCGACACCGCCGGGCAGGACGTAGCAGCCGGTCGCGTCGATGCGCTGCTCGACGGCGAACTCCGCGCCGGTGCCCGGGACCAGCAGCGCCGCGACGGTCTCCCCGTCCACCAGGACGTCGGTGGGGGTGGCGCCGGTGGCCGAGACGAGCGTCCCGCCGGTGACGAGGGTGCGGGTCATCAGGGGGCCACCAGGCTGCCGTAGGCGTCGGGCCGGCGGTCGCGGTAGAACTGCCACTCGTCGCGGGCCTCGCGGACCAGCGACAGGTCGAGGTCGCGGACGAGGAGCTCCTCGGAGGTGGAGCCCGCCCGCTCGCCCACGTAGTTGCCGCGGGGGTCGACGACGAAGCTGGTGCCGTAGAAGTCGACGGCGAGGTCGCCGTACTCGCTGTCCTCGCGCCCCACCCGGTTCGGGACGCAGACGAAGTAGCCGTTCGCGGCGGCCGCGGTGGGCTGCTCCAGCTCCCACAGCCGGTTCGACAGCCCGGGCTTGGAGGCGTTGGGGTTGAACACGATCTCGGCCCCGCCCAGGCCCAGGGCGCGCCAGCCCTCGGGGAAGTGCCGGTCGTAGCAGATGGTGACCCCGACCCGGCCCACGGCGGTGTCGAAGACGGGCCAGCCGAGGTTGCCGGGCCGGAAGTAGAACTTCTCCCAGAACCGGTCGACGTGGGGGATGTGGTTCTTGCGGTAGGACCCCAGCACGGTCCCGTCCGCGTCGACGACGACCGCGGTGTTGTAGTAGACGCCGGGCTGCTGCTCCTCGTAGATCGGCAGCACCGTGACGACGCCGAGCTCCCTGGCCAGGGCGCTGAAGCGCTGCACGATCGGGCCGTCGGCCGCTTCGGCGTAGCGGTAGTACTTCGGGTCCTGGGTGATGCCGAAGTAGGGGCCGTAGAACAGTTCCTGGAAGCACAGGACCTGGGCGCCCTCGGCGGCGGCCTTGCGGGCCATCACCTCGTGCTTGTCGAGCATCTCGGTCTTCGAACCCGGCCAGCTGAGCTGGGTGAGCGCGGCGCGGACGACGGTCACGGTGTCTCCTTCGGGGGGTGGGGCGGGGATCAGTCCGGCAGCGGGGCGCCGGCGGGGCGGACCTTCTCGATCAGCAGGTACAGGGCGCCGCCGCCGAGGCAGCCGACGAGCCAGGAGTAGGCCGACACCGGCCCGAGCGCGGGCAGGAACGCGACGAGCAGGGTGATGACCCCGGACCCGGCGAGGGCGGCGACCGCGTTCGGGTTGGTCCCGCGGCGGTAGTGGTAGCGGCCGGCCGGGTCGGCGGAGTAGAGCGCGTCGACGTCGACCCGGCCGCGGCGCACCAGGTGGTAGTCGACGATCATGATCCCGAACAGCGGCCCGATGAGGGCGCCGACCCCGCCGATGAAGTAGTTCACGGCGACGGGGCTGGAGTACAGCTGCCACGGCATGACGACGAGGGAGACGACGGCGGTGATGACCCCGCCGGTGCGGAAGCTGATGCGGGAGGGGGCCAGGTTGGCGAAGTCGTAGGCGGGGGAGACGAAGTTGAGGATGATGTTGATCCCGACGGCGGACCCGGCGATGGCGACGGTCGCGACGAGCAGCAGGGTGACGCTGTCGATGTCCTGCACGAGCTCGACGGGGTCGGTCACCGCGGCGCCGTGCACCTCGGCGGAGGCCAGCGCGATGACGACGGAGACGAGCGCGAACGCCGTGCCGTTCACCAGCAGCCCCAGGGCGTTGCCGCGGCGGATGGAGCGGGCGTCGGGGGAGTTGCGGGAGAAGTCGGCGAAGTTCAGCATCGGCCCGGACAGGAACGCCACGGTGAGGAACGCGCCGGAGACGATCGCGGCGACGGTGTGCGGCCCGTCGAGGGCGGGGCCCTCGCGGTGGTTCCAGTCGACGCTCCAGCCGGCGCGGCCCAGGACCCACAGCGCGAGCGCGGCGATGGCGATCCACAGCACCGGCCCGGCGACGTCGGACAGCTTCCGGACGGCCTCCATGCCGCGGGTCAGGACGGCGAGCTGCACGGCCCACAGCGCCAGGAAGCAGATCCACCCCAGGCCCGACATCCCCAGGAGGTCCGTGCCGGCCAGCCCGGCGGCGGAGGGGAACAGCTTCAGGGCCAGCGTCACGACGGCCAGGCTGGCCAGGTAGGTCTGGATGCCGTACCAGGCGACGGCGACGACCGCGCGCAGCAGGGCGGGCACGTTGGCGCCGAACACCCCGAAGCTGAGCCGGGCGAACACGGGGAACGGGACGCCGACGCGCTGGCCGGCGACGCCCATGAGGTTGCACCCCCACAGCAGGACGAGCAGCCCGCCGAAGACCGCGACGACGACCTGCCAGCCGGTGAGGCCGAGGACGAGCAGGCCGATCGCGAAGGTGTAGCTGCCCAGGCTGTGCCAGGCGGACATCCACCAGCAGAACAGGTCCCACGTCCGCCAGGGCGCCGAGCGGCCGCGGGGGGCCAGGTCGGCGTTGTACAGGCGCGGGCTGTACGCCGCAGGCGTGGCGGTGGGGGTGGGCGGGGCGGATCCTGGTGCGCTCATCGGTGGCCGAGGTCCTTCCACGAGGCGGGGTGCCAGCGGGTGGAGCAGGAGGTGGCCTCAGTGTGTTGACGGCGAAAGTCGCTGTCCAACACGGGTTTTCACGACGTGCATCGACTCGGTCGATGCGAAGTGACGGAAACATCTCCGAAACGTCTGCGTTACGCGTCCGGCGCCCGGCCACGATCGCCACGGCGTCGACCGGCTCGTCCACCACCCTGCCGCGGGGCCGGGGAAGAGGCGTGTTCCGCACCGATCGGCCGGTGCGCGCGTGAGCCGACCCGGCGTGCAGGACCTACCCGGGCACGTCCGGCCCGACCAGCAGCACGTGCTTGCCGACCCCGCCCCCCGTCTCCAGAGCGCGGTGCGCATCGGCGATCCGCCCCAGCGGACGTGCCGTGGCCACGAGGGGCCGGACGTCGCCCCGCTCGACGTGGGCCCGCAGGACCGCCAGGTCCGCGCGCCGGGGATCACCGCTGAAGAACCGGATGCGCCGTGCCCCGTGGACGACGGAGGCGGCGATCGCGGGCAGCGACGTCGGAGCGGTCGTCACCATCCGGCCCCCGGGGACGACCAGTCGCTGGAACGCGCCCAGCCCCGCGCCCCCGGCGGTGTCCACCACGAGGTCGAACCGGCCGAGGTCCGACGTCCGCACGGTCCGGTAGTCCACCACCTCGTCCGCCCCCAGGCCGCGCACGGCCTCGAGGACCGAGCCCCTCGCCAGCGCGGTGACGTGAGCCCCCGCCGCGTGCGCCAGCTGGACGGCCACGTACCCGACCCCGCCCGCCGCGCCGCGGATCAGGACCCGCTGCCCGGCCCGCAGCCGGCCGTGCACGAACAGGGCCGTCACCGACGTGGTCCCGCCGGCCAGCAGGGCGACCCCGCCCGCCGCGTCCAGCCCCGGGGGCAGGAGCGCCAGGCGGTCGGCGTCGACGGCGGCGAACTCCGCTGCGGCCCCCACGGGGGCGACCGCCGCCGACCGGGGCAGGAGCCCCCAGACGGGCTGCCCCGCGGTCAGGTCCCGGACGTCGTCGCCGACGGCGGCGACGACGCCTGCGACGTCGATGCCGACCCCGAGCGGCAGTCGCCGGCCGGTGACGAGCCGCAGGGCCCCGGACCGGACGTGCGACTCCCCGCCGTTGACGCTCGTGGCCCGCACGCGGACGAGCACCTGGTGCGGCTCGGGCACGGGGACGGGCACCTCGTCGAGCTGCAGCACCTCGGGTGGGCCGTGACGGTGGTAGCGGGCGGCGAGCACGGGGAACCTCCGGGTCGGGACGTACGGTGGTGGGGAACGTACGGCCCAGCGGTCGACGGGAACGACCGCGCAGCGCCATGTGAGAGGAACCCGCGTGAGTTCGTCGCAGTTGCCGGTGAGGGCCGCGGGGAACCTGCGGTCCGACGCGGGACGCAACCGGGCCGAGATCGTCAGCGCGGCCCGCGCCGTGTTCACCGAGGCGGGCACGGACGTGCCCACGAGCCGCATCGCGCGCCGGGCGGGAGTCGCCGTCGCCACCCTCTACCGCCGGTTCCCGACGCGTGAGGCGCTGGTGGAGGCGGCTTTCGCCGACCAGCACGCCGACTGCTCGCGGTTCTTCTCCGTCGTCGAGCAGCACCCCGAGCCGTGGCCCGCGCTCCGCACCGCCCTGCGCCGGTTCTGCGCCGAACAGGCCCGCGACAAGGGGTTCACCGCCCACCTGCTCGCAGCCTGCCTCCAGGGGCGGGCGCCGGCCGGGGCGGCGGCGACGTCCGCGCTGGAGGCCGAGCGCCTGACCGCGCTCGTCCGGCGCGCCCGGGACTCGGGGGCGATGCGCCCCGACGTCGGGCTCACCGAGCTGCACCTGCTGGTCGCGGGCAACGCCGGGGTCGTCGCGGCGTCCCCGCCGGACCAGGCCGCAGCCGCCTCGCGCCGGTTCGTGGAACTGTTCCTGCGGTCCCTCGAGGTCCCCCGGCGCAGCGGCGCGGGGGACGGCGTCCGCTGAGGCCGTCCGGGGACGGCGCGAACCTCCCGGGTCGTCCGCCCGGCCGCGTGCTCAGCTCGAGCCGCTCCGCGGTGCCGCCACCAGCCGGCGTCCCGGCGCAGGAGCGCCACCGTCGTCCTGGAGCCCCAGCGCCTCGCGGCACACCTGCGCGAACGCCCGCGCCCGCCGCGTCGGCCGGGTGTCCAGGGCCTGCGCCAGCACCACCTGCACCGGCGGCAACCGCTCCGCCAGGTCCAGCGCCACGACCCGCCCGCCCGTGTGCGTCCGCCCGTGCGGCAGCCGGCGGTTCAGCACCGCGTACCCCTCCACGGCCACGAACGAGCGGACCGTCTCGTAGCCCGACAACCGGTGCCGCACCCGCGGCGTCACCCCCGCCGCGTCGAACAGGCCCAGCAGGTACTCCCGCGTGTGCGGCAGGTCCAGCAGCACCAGCGGGTCCTCCGCCAGGTCCGCCAGGCTCACCGGCCCCGGCGCGCGGGCCGCCAGCCGGTGCCCGGCCGAGACGATGACGTGCGGGGGCAGCTCCTCCAGCACCTCCGTGCGCAGCGCCCCGTCCAGCCCCATGCTGTACAGCAGGGCGATCTCGCAACCCCCCGACAGCAGCGACTGCCGGACGGACTCCTGGTCCCCCTCCACGATCGACACCTCCACCGCCGGGTGCCGCCGGGAGAACTCCGCGACCACCCCCGGCAGCCGCAGCGACGCGATCGGCTCGTACACCCCCACCACCAGGCGGCCCCCCGGGACCTCCTCGTCCAGGCGCACCCGGGCCGGCAGCTGGTCGGCGGCCTCCAGCAGCGGCAGGCTCTCGCGCAGCAGCCGCAGACCGCTCTCGGTCAGCTCCACCCCGCGCCGCGGGATGCGCCGGAACAGCGCCGTCCCCATCGCCGCCTCCAGCTGGGCCACCGCCGACGACAGCGCCGACTGCGAGACCCGCAACCGGGCGGCCGCGGCGGTGACGCTGCCCTGCTGCGCCACCACCGCGAAGTACCGCAGCTGCGTGAGGGTGAAGTCCTTCGACACCGCCGGACGCCCGTCAGGCGTCGAGCAGACCCGCGTCGTGGGCGACGATCGCGACCTGCACGCGGTTGTGCGCGCCCAGCTTCGTCAGCAGCCGCGACACGTGGGTCTTCACGGTCGCCTCGCTCATGAACAGCTCCCGGCCGATCTCCGCGTTCGACAACCCGCGGCCCACCGCGCCCAGCACCTCCCGCTCCCGGTCGGTCAGCAGCTGCAGCCGCTCGGCGGCCTCCCGGCGGCGCGGGTTCACCGCGTCGGCCGCGTAGTGCCCCACCAGCCGCCGCGTCACCGTCGGCGACAGCATCGCCTCCCCGGCCGCGACGACCCGCACGGCCGAGACGAGCTCGCGCGGCGGGGTGTCCTTCAGCAGGAACCCCGTCGCCCCGGCCTGCAGCGCCTGGAACACGTACTCGTCGAGGTCGAACGTCGTCAGCATCACCACGCTCGGCGCCTGCGGCCGCTCGGTGATGGCCTTCGCGGCCGTCAGCCCGTCCATCACGGGCATCCGGACGTCCATCAGGACGATGTCGGGGCGGTGCGCCGCGACACCCTCCACGGCCTGCGCGCCGTTCTCCGCCTCGCCCACGACCTCGACGTCGTCGGCGCTGGACAGGATCATCCGCAGGCCCGCGCGCACCAGCGCGTCGTCGTCCACCAGCAGGACCCTCGTCGGCCTGCCCTGCTGCTCGCTCACGCCCACCTCCACTCCGTCCACCCGCTCGACCTCACTCCTGGCCCCGGCCCGAACCCGCCGGGGTGCGCACGATCCTCGCATCCGGCGGGGTCCACGCCGCCGACGCGCCCGGGCGCGGCCGGTCGTCCGGCGCCGGCCACGGCAGCCGCGCCCGCACCGCGAAACCCCCGCCCGGCTCGGGACCGGAGGTGATGGTGCCGTCGGCCAGGCCCACCCGCTCGGACAGCCCCACCAGGCCCGACCCGGCGCCGGGCAGCCCCGCCGACCGCCCGCGCGGCGGGGCGTTGACCACCGAGACGATCATGTCGCGGCCCACCTCCCCGGAGACCGTGACCACCGTCTGCGCCGACGGCGCGTGCTTGTGCACGTTCGTCAGGGCCTCCTGCACCACCCGGTACACCGTCCGCCCCAGCTCGGCCGGCACGTCGGCGTGCACCGGCACGTCGGTGCCGAACTCCGCGGCGACCCCCGCCTCCCGCGTGGACTCCACCAGGCGCCGCACGTCGACCAGCGTGGGCTGCGGCGCCAGCTCGGCCGCCGACTCCGCCGCCGAGACCGTGCTCGGCGCCCGCAGCACGCCCAGCACCCGGCGCAGGTCCTCCAGCGCCGTGCGGGCGGTCTCGCGGATCGTCGCCGCCGTCGCCTCCACCTGCTCCGCGCCCACGTCCGGCCGCACCTCCAGGCCCCCCGCGTGCAGCGCGACCAGCGAGATCCGGTGCGCCAGGACGTCGTGCATCTCGCGCGCGATCCGGGTCCGCTCGGCCAGCCGGGCCTGGTCGGCCCGCAGCACCTGCTCGTGCTCGGCGCGCTCGGCCCGCTCGCGCAACGACGTGACCAGGTCGCGGCGGGCGCCGACGAAGGCCCCCACGAACACGCACAGCGCCACCGCCACGACCGAGAACGTCAGCGCCACGACGACGCCGTCGTACGTCGTGCGCAGGGCCGTCGTCGTCACCGCCACCGCGCCCACCGACGCCAGCAGCACCAGCAGCCGGTCGCGGCGGCGCACCGCCAGCGTCAGCAGCGCGAACAGCAGCGCCCCGTCGAACGCGACGACGAACGCGACGGCCAGCGACACGATGCACAGCAGCACCGGGTGGCTGCGCCGCCACCACAGCGCCACGCAGTTGGCGACCACCACCAGCGCGACGAGGACGTCGCCCACCCCGACCTGCGACCACCAGCCGAAGACCGCCGAGAACGACGGCGGCCCCTCGACCTGGCTGCGGGCCGGGCCCAGGACCGTGGAGCGGAACCACGCCAGCCCCAGCAGGAGGGACACCAGGACCGCCAGGACGTCGCGCGCCCGGGGCGCGAACCGCCAGCGACTCACCCACGGGTCAGCGGGGGGGACGACCGTGCTCACCGCCACAGCGTAGGGACGCCGGCGGGGCCCGCACGTCCCCCGATCGTCCCTGGGCGCCTCCGGCGTCCGTCGCACCCGCCCTCCACCGGCCCTCCACCGCCCCGCACCCGGGTGGTGCGCCGCACCCCGCGGCAGCGGGTAGACTCTTCCCCGGCGGTTCCCGCGAGGGGACCTGTCCGCTGGGGCCCCGTTGTGTAGCGGCCCAGCACGCCGCCCTCTCACGGCGGTAGCGCGGGTTCGAATCCCGTCGGGGCTACGCGCACGAGGCCCCCGGTCACCGACCGGGGGCCTCGTCCCGTTCCCGGCCCCTCCACCCGCCCCGCCGCGGGCGCTCGAGCCCGACCCGCCGCCGCGCCGTCCGCTGCGAGCGGACGGTGCTGCGGCGGCCCCGCCGCGGGCGTAGCGTCGGTCCGGACCGACCGCCGGAGGTTGCCGTGCCGAAGCTGGTGCTCGTCCCCGCGCGTCCCGCGCCGCTGCTGCGCAGCGCCTTCGGCGCGGTCCTGCGCGCCGAGCGCACCGCGCAGCGCCGGACGCTGTCCGACGTCGCCGACGCCGCGCGGGTCTCCCTGCCGTACCTGTCGGAGGTCGAGCGCGGGCGCAAGGAACCGTCCTCGGAGGTCCTGGCCGCGATCTGCGGCGCGCTGGGCCTGACGCTGGTCGACCTGCTGCTGCGGGCCGGTGCGCACGTCGCGGACCTCACCGGCGCCCCCGCCGCGGTGCGCCCGCCCGCTCCGGTCCGGCCGGTGGGCCCGGCCCCCTCCCGCGGCCCCGACGTGCGGCTGTCCCTGGCCGCCTGACCGCCGGGCCGGTCAGCGCAGGCCGGCGGGGGTGATGACGCGGTCCGCGACGCCGTACGCGACGGCCTCGGCGCCGGGCAGGACCAGGTCGCGGTCCAGGTCGGCGCGCAGCCGCTCCACGGAGTGCCCCGTGTGCCGGGCCAGGACCTGCTCGATCTCCGCGCGGATCCGCAGCACCTCCTTCGCCTGGATCTGCAGGTCGGCCGCCGTGCCCTGCGCACCCCCGGACGGCTGGTGCAGCAGGACCCGCGAGTGCTCCAGCACCGACCGCTTCCCCGGTGCCCCGGCGGCCAGCAGGACGGCCGCCGCCGACGCCGCCTGGCCCACGCAGAACGTCGCGACGTCCGGGGCGACGAACTGCACCGTGTCGTAGACCGCCATCAGCGCCGTCGCCGAGCCCCCGGGGGAGTTGATGTACAGGCTGATCTCCGCGGTCGGCGACTCCGAGGCCAGGTGCACGAGCTGGGCGATGACGACGTTCGCGACCGCGTCGTCGATCTCGCCGTGCAGGAACACGATCCGGTCCGACAGCAACCGGCTGAACACGTCCGAGGTGCGTTCCCCGCGCGGGGTCGTCTCCACGACGTACGGGACCGGGTACCCCATCACAGACCCACCTTCCGGGCCGAGCCCAGCCGCACGTCGGAGACCCCGGTGACCACGTGGTCGACCAGCCCGTACTCCCGCGCCTCCTCGGCGGTGAACCAGCGGTCGCGCTGGGAGTCGGCCTCGATCGTCGCGACGTCCTGGCCGGTGTGCTCGGCGATCAGCCGCTGCATCGTGGCCTTGGTGTGCGCGAGGTTCTCGGCCTGGATGGCGATGTCGGCCGCCGTGCCGCCGATCCCGCCGGACGGCTGGTGCATCATCACCCGCGCGTGCGGCAGGGCGTAGCGCTTCCCGGCGGTCCCCGCGCACAGCAGGAACTGGCCCATGCTCGCGGCCATCCCCATGACGAGCGTCGAGACGTCGTTGGGGATCAGCTGCATCGTGTCGTAGATCGCCAGGCCGGCGCTGATGGAACCGCCGGGGGAGTTGACGTAGAGCGCGATGTCGCTCCTGGGGTCGTCGGCCGACAGCAGCAGGAGCTGGGCCGCGACGCGGTTCGCGACCGCGTCGTCGACCTCCTGCCCGAGGACGACGATCCGCTGGAACAGCAGGCGCTGCGACAGCTGGTCCTCGAACGGGCCGGCCGGGGTGGCGGTGCTCATGTCCGATCTCCTCTCCGCGGTGGGGGACCGGGCGTCCCCGCCCCACCACCGTCGTCCCGCCGGCCGGTGCGGGGGAGGGGTTTCTGCCCGCAGGAGATCCCCTGCCGGCGAACGGCGGTGAGCGACCGGTGTCGTCGGGCGGGGGAGCGGTCCCGCGTGCCCGCCCCGGAGCGTCCGGGGCGGGCACCGGCCCTCAGGCCTGCGGCTGGGCCAGGAGGAAGTCGCGCAGCCCGTCGAGGTCGTCGGTGTTGATCTGGTCGACCTGCGCGGCCACGAGCTCGGCCCAGACGGCGTCGCGGGCCGGGCCGGGGGCGTCGGGGGTGTTCCAGAACCGGACCTCGCGCCCGGCCAGGTGCGCGGCGGTGACGAACTCGACGAGCTTCTGGCGTTCCGCGGCGGGCATCTCGCCCTCCCCGCGCCAGGTGAACTGGTTGGCCCAGTTGTCGCTGACCAGCGGCATGAAGTCGGGGTCGGAGCCGTTGCGCAGGTCCCCGGAGCGGCCGTCGTAGGCCGACCAGCGCAGGTGGTCGCGGGCCATGAGGTCGACCGGGCGGTTGCCGGAGATGACGGCGGTCGCGGCGCGCGGCGTGGCGTCGTACCCGGTGTCGGTCATCGTGAACGACGTCATGGTCGTCGGGTACTGGGCCAGGACGTCCTCGATCGCCAGCCACGTCGCGACGGCGTCGCCCTTGATGTCGATGAGCAGCTGGACCGGTTCCCCGTCCCCGTAGACGCTGCCGCCGCCGGCCTCGGCGAGGTCCTCCAGCGGTTCCAGGTACAGCGACTGCAGCGTGCGCGCCGGGTCGAGGTCCTCGGGGTCGTGGGCGACGAGGAGCTGGCCGTCGACGAGGTACACGTCGGCCTCGACGCTGGTGAAACCCCGGTCGAGGGCGTCGAGCAGCGGGCGCTCGTGCTCGTAGTCGTTGTGCGCGTGGGCCTGCCGCAGCGGCTGCACCGCGGCGGGGGCCTCGCCCAGGACGACGGGGTCGGCCGCGAGGGGGCGGGTGGCCGCGGCGGCGCCGCCCGCGCCCAGCGGGGCGAGGACGGCGGCGCCGGCCAGGGCCAGGACGAGGGTGGGACGGCGACGGGGGGTGCGCACAGGGGTTCTCCGTTCGGTTCGGTGGTGCGGCGAACCTAGGGAGCGCGCCCCAACCCCCGGCGACGCTGCCGGGAGCGGGCGGTGAACCGCCTGTGACCGCGAGGGTCAGTGCGCGACGACGGGCGCGGCGTCGGGGTCGACGACCGGGGCGCCGGGGCGCAGCAGCAGCAGCGTCACGACGGCGCCGGCGGCGAACAGGCCCGCCGACCACCAGAACGCGGTGTGGTAGCTGGCGACGGCGGCCTGCGCGAGGTCGGCCGCGGTGGGCGCCCCGGTGACGTTCCCGGCGACCCAGTCCGCCGCGGCGCTGCCGGCGAAGGCGGACAGCAGGGCGGTGCCGATGGACCCGCCGATCTGCTGGGAGGTGTTCGCCATCGCCGAGCCGACCCCGGCGTCGGAGGCCCGCACGCCCAGCGTGGCGGTCGCCATCGCCGAGGCGAACACGAACCCGAGGCCGAGGCCGGTGACGACCAGGCCGGGCAGGATCGTCCCGGCGTAGCCGGAGTCGACCTGGATGCGGGTCAGCCAGGCCATGCCGACCGCGGCCAGCAGCAGGCCGGTGGGGGTCAGGGGCTTCGGCCCGACGCGCGGCATGAGGACCGACCCGACGACGCCCGCGGCGACGGAGATCGCCGCGATCATCGGCAGGAACCCGAGCCCGGTCTGGACGGGGGAGTACCCCAGCGTCGAGGTCATGTAGTAGGTCAGGAACAGGAAGATGCCGAACATCCCGGCGCCCACGACGGCGATGCCGAGCAGGGCGCCGCCGCGGTCGCGGTCCAGGACGACGCGCAGCGGCAGCAGCGGGTGCGCGGCGCGGGTCTGCCACCAGCAGAACACCGCGAGCAGCACGAGCCCGGCGGTGAGGAAGCCCCAGGTGGCGGGGGCCGACCAGCCGTTCGACTCGGCGTTCGCCAGGCCGTAGACGACGCCGACGAGGCCGAGGACGGCCAGCGCGGTCCCGGCCCAGTCCAGGGCGGGGCGCTGCGGGGAGCGTTCGTGCTTGAGCAGCAGCGCGCCCGCGGCGACGGCGACGACGGCGAGCACGACGTTGATGTAGAGGCACCAGCGCCAGGACAGGTGCTCGGTGAGCAGGCCGCCGAGCAGCAGGCCGATGCCGCCGCCGGCGCCGGAGACGCCGCCGAAGATGCCGAACGCCTTGGTGCGCGCGGCGGGGTCGGTGAAGGTGGTGGTGAGCAGGGACAGCGCGGCGGGGGCCAGCAGCGCCCCGGAGACGCCCTGGAGGGCGCGGGCGGCGATGAGGACGGCGAAGCTGTCGGCGGCGCCGCCGAGGGCGGAGGCGAGGCCGAAGCCGACGAGGCCGACGAGGAACGTGGGCTTGCGCCCGACGAGGTCGGACAGCCGGCCGCCGAGCAGCAGCAGGCTGCCGAAGGCGAGCGCGTACGAGGTCACGACCCACTGGCGGTCCTCGTCGGAGAACCCGAGCGCGTGCTGGGCGGTGGGCAGCGCGATGTTCACGATGGTGGCGTCCAGGACGACCATCAGCTGGGCCAGCGACAGGACGGCCAGCACGACCCACTGCGCCCGTCCGGTGGCGGGGCCGGGGGCGGCGCCGTGCCGGCCCTCGGGGCTGGTGCGGGGCCGGGGGGTGCGGGACCCGGTGGGGTCCGTCGCGTCGCGGGGCGCGAGGTGCCGGCCCTGCTCGGTGCTGCTCATCCTGGGGTGTCCTCCACTCAGCGGAGACGACTTCTCCGCTTTCGTCCCCAGGGTAGCAGTCGAAGAGGAGGTCCGGCCTCCGCTTCGTGGGTAGGATGCCCCGGTGACCACCACCGAGGCGCTGGAGCCGCGGCCGCTGCGGCGCGACGCCGAGCGCAACCGCCAGCGGATCCTGGCCGCCGCCGTCGAGGTCTTCGCCGACCGCGGGCTGGCCGCCACCCTCGACGACGTCGCCCACCACGCCGGCCTGGGCGTGGGCACCGTCTACCGGCGCTTCGCCGACAAGGACGCCCTCGTCGAGGCGCTGTTCGAGGAACGCATCCGCGACCTCGTCGGGCTCGCCGAGACCGCCTGCGCCACGACCGACCCGTGGGAGGGCCTGGTCGGCTACCTGGAGGCCGCCAGCGCCCGGATGGCCGCCGACCGCGGCCTGCGCGACGCGCTGCTGTCCCCCCGGCACGGGCAGGTCGGGGTCACCCTGGCCCGCGCCGAGCTCGGTCCCCGCGTCGACCGGCTCACCGCCCGCTGCCGCGACGCGGGCGTGCTGCGCCCCGACGTCGCCGGCACCGACGTCGCCACCCTGCTGCACGCCGTCCAGGCCGCCGCCGAGATCGGCGGCACCGCCAGCCCGCAGCACTGGCGCCGCACCCTGGGCGTGCTGCTCGACGGCCTGCGGCCCGCCCGCACCGGTCACCAGCCGCTGCCCGGGGCGCCGCTGTCGGACGAGGAGCTGCACGAGGCCCTCACGCTGGGCCGCCGCCGCGCCGGGGGCCGCTGAGCCCCGCCCGACCGCTCAGGCCGTCCAGCCGCCGTCGGAGGACAGCAGCTGGCCGTTGACCCACCCGCCCTGCTCCGAGAGCAGGAACGCGACGAGGTTGGCGGTGTCCCGCGGCGTCCCCAGGCGGCCCAGCGGGTTGCGGGCCAGCGCGCTCGCGCGGAGCTCGTCGTCCATCCAGCCGGTGTCGACCGGCCCGGGGTTGACCACGTTGGCGGTCAGCCGCAGGTGCTCCAGCTCCCGCGCCGCGGCCAGGACGATCCGGTCCAGCGCCCCCTTGCTCGCGCCGTAGGGCAGGTTGTGGACGGTGTGGTCGCTGGTGAGGGCCACGATCCGGCCCGTCCCGGTCGCGCCCCGGAACCGGCGGGCGAACTCCGCGACGAGCAGCCAGGAGGCCCGCGCGTTGACGGCGACGTGCCGGTCGAAGCTCTCGACCGTCGTGTCCAGGATCGAGGAGTCCACCGACTCGCAGTGGCACAGCACCAGCGCCGTCACCGGCCCGAGCGCCGCCTCGACCTCGTCGAACAGCCGCGCCGGGGCCGCGGGGTCGGCCAGGTCCGCGGGGACGGCGACCGTGCGGGCCCCCGCCCCGCGCAGCCGCGCGTGGACGTGGTCGGGGCCCTCGGGCTGCGGTCCCCAGGGCATCCGCTCGTCGTAGGGCGTCCAGTGGCTCGTCGCCACGTCCCAGCCGTCCCCGGCCAGCCGCGTCGCGATCCCGGCCCCGATGCCGACCTCGCGTCCGACCCCCGTCACGAGCACCACCGGTCGCGTCACGCCACCCACTGTGGCCGACGCCCCCGGGGGCCCGCGACGGGTTTCCTCACTGCTGGTAGTGCTCGACCTCGCTGACGGGCCGCGCCTGCGCGCCGTCGGGGTCCTGCCCGGCGGCGCGGCGGGCGTCGCGCTGGCGCAGCAGGTCCCAGCACTGGTCCAGGGCCTCCTCGGCGGCCCGCAGCTGGGCGTGCTCCTCCTCGGCGCTGAGCTCACCGGCCGCCAGCGCCTCGCGCAGGCGGTGCTCGGTGGCGACCAGGTCGTTGATCTGACGGTGGATGTCGCGCTCGTCCATGGCGGCATCCTGCTCCGCGGTCCCCCGGACCGCGCGGGCGGGTCGGGGCGGGGCCCCGGAGGGGGTCGTCGTGACGGCGTCCGCGGGATGGGCCGACTCGGCTCGCGCGGCGCGGCCCGGCCACTAGCATCCGCTGCGTGCCACCACCCGATCAGCAGGTCGACGACGACGTCGAAGCCGTGCTCGCGGGGTCCCGTGCCGTCGTGGGCATCAGCGTCCGTTCCCTCTCGGGCGCCATGGGGTCCCTCACCCTGCAGCAGTACCGCGTCCTGGTGCTGATCTGCTCCCGCGGCCCGTTGCGCAGCGGTGCGCTGGCCGCCGCCATCGGTGTCCACCCCTCCACGTTCACCCGCGCGGTGGACCGGCTGGTCGCGGCCGGCTGGGTCACCCGCGAGGACAACCCCGACACCCGCCGGGAGGTCCTCGTCGCCCCGACCGCGCGGGCGCGGCTGCTCGTGCGGGAGGTCCTGGACCGCCGCCGGGCCGAGTTCGAGGCCGTGCTGGCCCGGATGAGCCCGCAGGACCGGGCCGTCGTGGGGGACGGCTTCGCCCGGTTCGCGCTGGCCGTGGGGGACGCCGAGCTGCCCGAGGCGGCGACGCTGGGGTACCCGGGCTGACGGTTCAGGCGTCGCCGGCGGTCAGCGCCTGCGCCTGGGCGGGGGAGCCCGCGGCGGGGCCGTCGTGCGCGACGGCGAGGTGCCGGCGCCCGCCGAGCAGGACGAGCAGCCCGGCGAGCACGCCGACCGCCCCGAGCGCGAACGGGGACCAGTCGGTGAACACCTCGCCGAGCTCGCCCACGGCCCAGGCCGCGATCGCCCCGCCGAGGAAGCGGACGAAGGAGTAGGCCGCCGACGCCGTCGCGCGCGGGACGGGGGAGACCTCCATGACGAGTTCGGTGACGATGGTGTTGTTCACGCCCAGGGGGATCCCGGCGACGACGGTGCCGACGACGAGGACGGCCTGCGAGTGGACGAAGACCGCCTCGACGGCGAGGACGAGCGCGAACGCGACCAGCACCCCGGCGACGACGGGGACGGCCCCGAAGCGGTGCCGCAGCCGCGGGGCGAGGACGACGGAGGCCAGCGCCAGGCAGACGCCCCAGCCGAAGAAGACGAGCCCGAGGCGGACGGGGGAGGTGATCCCGAGCGCGAACGGCGTGTAGGCCAGGAGGGTGAAGAACCCGACGTTGTAGAGGAACGCCGTGATCGCGACGGTGCGCAGGCCGGGGTGCCGCAGGGCCCGCACGGGGTCCTTGACGGAGGTGCGCGCGGCCGGCCGCGGCGTCGTGGGCAGCAGGGTGGCGATGGCGACGAACGCGACGGCCATGAGGGCGGCGGTGCCGAAGAACGGCCCGCGCCAGGAGACCTCGCCGAGCAGGCCGCCCAGGAGGGGGCCGGTGGCGATGCCCAGGCCGAGCGCGGCCTCGTAGAGGATGATCGCCGCGGCGGTGCCGCCGCTGGCCGCGCCGACGATGGTGGCGAGCGCGGTGGCGATGAACAGGGAGTTCCCCAGGCCCCAGCCGGCGCGGAAGCCGACGATCTGGCCGATGGACCCGGCGGACCCGGCGAGGGCGGCGAAGACGACGATGAGCGCCAGCCCGGCCAGGAGGGTCTTCTTGGCCCCGAAGCGGCTGGAGACCCAGCCGGTCAGCAGCATCGCCAGGCCGGTGATGCCGAGGTAGGACGTGAACAGCAGCAGGGTCTGGGCCCGGGTGGCGCCGAGCTGCCCGGCGATGGCGGGCAGGATCGGGTCGACCAGGCCGATGCCCATGAAGGAGACGACGGCCGCGAAGGCGACGGCCCACACGGCGACGGGTTGCTTCAGCAGGCTCGGCTCCCTATTTAGTTGCATAGGGACACTATAAAACCGCCGCGTCCGCCCGACAACGCGACAGGGGACCACGGGACGTGGTGAGCTGGAGCGGTGAGTGACGAACGGGCGACGAGCAGCCACGCCGACGAGGACCGGCGGCGGCGCGTCGACCGGCGCAGCACCATCGACCTGACCCGCGCCGAGCGCGGCGAGCCCGAGCGCCGCCGCCTGCCCGGGGTGGACCGCCGCGACAACGACGACTCCGTCACCGCCGACCGGGACGACCGGGACGGCTGACCGGGCCGGCCGACCCGGCGGGCCCGGCCGGCCCCGGGTCAGGACAGCGCGCTGAACGCCTCCACGTCGCGGATCTGGCCCGAGACGATGATCACGTCGTCGGCGGCCAGGACGGTCTCCGGGGTGGCGTAGGTGAACCCCTCACCCGGTTTGTGGTGGGCCACGACGGTCACCTTGTACGTGCTGCGCAGCTTCACCTGCCCCAGGCTCTTGCCCACGATGGGGCTCGGCGGGGTCGTCTTCACCATGGCGTAGCCGTCGTCGAACTCGATGTAGTCCAGCATCCGGCCCCGCACCAGGTGCGCCACCCGCAGGCCCATCTCGTGCTCGGGGCGGATCACCTTGTGCGCGCCGAGCTGGGTGAGGATCCGCGCGTGCGACTCGCTGATCGCCTTGGCCCACACGTTGCGGATGCCGAACTGGAGCAGCGTCGAGACCGTCAGGATGCTCGCCTCCAGGTTCGTCCCGATGCCCACCACGGCCCGGTCGAACTCGTGCACCGACAGCTGCCGCAACGCCTCCTCGCGGGTGGAGTCGGCGACCACGGCGTGCGTCAGGGACCCCGCGAGCTCGTCGACGAGCCGGGGGTCGTTGTCGATGCCGAGGACGTCGACCTGACCGTCCTCCATGAGCTCCAGGGCCAGGGAGCGGCCGAACCGGCCGAGGCCGATCACGACGACCGACCGGGGACTGGCCAGAGCCGAGCGCTTGCTACCCAATGATCGGCCTTCCTTCGGGGTAGTCGTACAGCCGCGTGCGGTCACGCAGCGCCAGCGCCGCACCGAGCGTGATGGGCCCGATGCGGCCGAGGAACATGAGCAGGGCCAGGATGACCTGCCCGGCGTCCGGCAGCTGCACCAGCAGGCCCGAGCTCAGGCCCACCGTCGCGAACGACGAGATCACCTCGAACACCACCATGTCGAGCGGGGCGCGGGTCATCTCCACCAGGACGATCGTCGCGACGACCACCACGCCCACCGAGGCCAGCGCCACCGTCAGGGCCTGCCGGACCACGCGGTCGGCGACGCGGCGCTGGAACACCGTGACGGTGGCCTCCCCGCGGAACTCGGCGTAGACGGCGACGGCGAGCAGCGCGAACGTCGTCACCTTGATGCCGCCGGCCGTCGACGCCGACCCGCCGCCGATGAACATCAGCACGTCCATGACGAGCCAGGACCCGCCGTTCATCTGCGTGATGTCGATGGAGTTGAAGCCGGAGCTGCGCGTCGCGGAGGCCTGGAACAACCCCGCCAGCGGCCGGGCCCACCAGTCCAGCGCGCCCAGCGTGGCCGGGTTGCGCCACTCGTTGACGGTCAGGAAGAAGGTGCCGACGACCAGCAGCGGGACGGTCGTGACCAGCGTCAGCCGGGTGTGCAGCGACCAGCGCTGCGGGGTCCGGAACTGCTTGCGCAGCTCCAGCAGGACCGGGAAGCCCAGCCCGCCGAGGAAGGAGGCCGCCACCACCGGCAGGCACATCCAGGGGTCGGCGACGAAGTCGGTCATGCTGTCCGAGCGCAGCACGAACCCGGCGTTGTTGAAGGACGAGACGGCCAGGAAGGTGCCCTCCCAGGCGGCCGACGGGAGGCTGCGGTCGTACCCGGTGAACAGGCGCGAGGTGAGCAGCACGGCCGTCACCAGCTCGACGAGGACGGAGACGCGCACGACGCCGAGCAGGACGCTGCGGACGTCGCCGAGGTCCAGGCCGCGCGACTCGGTCGCGGTGAGCATCCGCGAGCGCAGGCCCAGGCGGCGGGAGGCGAAGACCCCCAGCAGCGAGGCCGACGTCATGATCCCGAAGCCGCCGACCTGGGCGAGCGCCAGGATGACGACGAGCCCGAAGGTGGACCAGTGCTCCCGGGTGTCGACGACGACGTGCCCGGTGACGCACAGCGCGCTGACCGCGGTGAACAGGGCGTCGACGGAGGCGGCGGCGCCGGCGCCCCGGCGGGCCACCGGCAGCGACAGCAGCGCGGTCCCGAGGAGGACGGCGGCGGTGAACCCGAGCGCCACGACCTGGGCGGGGTGCCGCACGACGAGCGGGCGTCGCCGCACCGGGCCCTGCTCCACGTGCGGCCTCCGGCGGTGCGGTGTCGAGGACGACGCGATCACGCCGACGGGGCCAGGCTACCGACGGCCGGGGGCGGGGGCGGCCCGGTTCAGTCGACCTCGGGGACCTCCAGCAGGTCGAGCAGGTCCTCGCGGCCGAAGAACCGGGCCGACTCCAGGGCGTTGGGGGACCCCAGGTACGGGTCGGCGTCGGCGGCGACGAGGGCGGCCACGACCTCCAGCTCGCCCTTGAAGACGGCGCCGGTGAGCGGGGTCTGGCCCCGGCCGTTGGTGCGGTCGGGGTCGGCGCCGCGCTCCAGCAGGGCCAGGACGGTGCGGGGGTGGCCGTGGTAGGCGGCCAGCATCACCAGGGAGTTGCCCTCGCTGTCGGTGGAGTTCACCGGGATCCCGAGGTCGAGGTAGCCGCACAGCTCGCGCACGCGGCCGTTGCGGGCGTGCTCGAAGACCCGGTGGGCCAGTTCGAGGGCCCGCGCCTCGCCGTCGTCGGCAGGCCCCGCGGGCTCGGTGGTCGAGCCGTCGGGCAGGTCCTCCCGGTTCTCGGTCACGGCGCCAGGGTAGGTCCGGGGCGCTCGCCGGCGCACCCCGGCGACGTGTCCCTGGTCGGTCCCCGGGTCAGTGACCCTGCAAGACTGCACTCACAGTGACCATCGCGCCACTGAGAGCAGCCAAGTAGGCGCGGGAGACCTCGTACACCGCGTGCCCCGCGTTCGAGATGACCAGCGGCTCGTCCTCCTCGTACGCCAGCACCGCCTGCAGCGCCCGCCCCGCCGCACCCCGCCGGCCCACCAGCGCCGTCCGCACCGACTGCGCCACGCCCGTCGTCGCGACCAGCTCCTCCTCGGCCATCCCCAGCACGGTCGCCAGCCCCGACAGCAGCCCCACCGTGTACCCCAGGTCCACGTCGTCGTCGGCCAGCCGGGACACCGCCGCCGCCCGCGTCAGCACCATCGTCAGGGACTCGGTGTCCACCGTCGTCACCCCGCCGAGCAGCATCAGCACCACCCACGAGCACAGCTGCCGCGGGCCCAGCAGGACGATCGCCTGCCGCAGCGACCGGATCTCCCCGCGCGTGCCGTGGGCCACCGAGGACACCGTCCGCAGCACCCGCAGGCTCAGCGCCGGGTCCGAGGCCACCAGCTCCTCGATCTCCCGGATCGGGGCCTCGGCCCCCGTCAGCGCCCGCACCAGCCGCAGGCACACCAGCTGCGACGGCGTCAGGCTCATCGCCTCCAGCGTCACCGGCCGCTGCAGCCCGTACCCCTGGAACAGGTCCGCGCCCGCCGCCGCGCACCGGGCGAGCATCGCCTCGTCCTCGATGCGCTCCACCACGACCAGGGCGTCCGGGGCGTGCTCGCGGGCCATCGCCAGGACGCGCTCGAAGTCGTCCCCCGACGCCTCCAGGTCGATCTTCACGTAGTCGGCCAGCGCCAGCGCCGGCAACCGCGACTCCTCGCCGTTGAAGTCGTCCACGGCGATCCGGTACCCCAGCGCCCGCAACCGGATGAGGCCCAGCAGGACCTCCTCGTCGACGGTGATGTTCTCCAGCAGCTCCAGCACCACCTGCTCCGGGGAGCACGGCACCGGCAGCTCACCGGTGAAGAACGGGCGCGTCAGGTTGAGGAACAGCGGCCGGTCGCCCGCGATCTGCTCCACGCCGAAGTCGCCGAAGGTGGCGCTGATGACCTGCGACGTCGCGTGGTCCTGCTCCGCGCCCTCGGCCAGGTCCGCGCTGGTGCCGCCGTGGTTGCGGAAGAGCAGCTCGTACGCCACGAGGGTGCGGCCGGCGTCGTAGATGCCCTGCCGGCCCACCCGGACCGGCGACAGCTCGCCCCGGGCGGAGGTGCCGCGCGCCGCGGGCGCGCCGGAGGCGGGGCGCGCCATCGCGCCCCCCTCGTCGGTCGTCACCGGTGCTCCCACCCTGGTGACAACGGCGTCCGCGGCCCGCACCTGAAGCGTCCGGCCCCGCGCGCTGGGCCGAACGGGGTGCTCAGACCCTCGTGCGGTGGAAGTGCAGCGCCGAACGGCTCGGCGTCGGCCCCCGCTGACCCTGGTAGCGCGAGCCCGACGCGTCGCTGCCGTAGGGGGCCTGGGCGGGGGAGGACAGCTGGAAGAAGCACAGCTGGCCGATCTTCATCCCCGGCCACAGCGTGATCGGCAGCGTCGCGACGTTGGACAGCTCCAGCGTCACGTGCCCGGAGAAGCCCGCGTCGATGAACCCGGCCGTCGAGTGCGTCAGCAGCCCCAGCCGGCCCAGGCTGCTCTTGCCCTCCAGCCGCGCGGAGATGTCGTCGGGCAGCGACACGACCTCGTACGTCGAGCCCAGGACGAACTCGCCCGGGTGCAGGATGAACGCCTCGTCCGGCGCCGTCTCCACCAGGCGCGTCAGGTCGGGCTGCTCCTGCGCCGGGTCGATGACCGAGTACTTGTGGTTGTCGAAGAGGCGGAAGAAGCGGTCCAGCCGCACGTCGACGCTGCTGGGCTGGACCATCGACGGGTCGAACGGGTCCAGCCCGACGCGGCCGGACTCGAGCTGGGCGCGGATGTCGCGGTCGGAGAGCAGCACGGGCGTGAGGCTACCGCCGGTGCGAGCACCCCCCGGGGTCCGGTACAGTGGTCCCGCTCCTGCTCGCAGGGGTGCGCGGGTGTAGTTCAATGGTAGAACTTCAGCTTCCCAAGCTGATAGTGCGAGTTCGATTCTCGTCACCCGCTCCGCCCGAAGGCCCCGGTCCGCTGGACCGGGGCCTTCGTCGTGCTCGGGGTCGCCTCAGCGGGTGCCCTCGGGGCCGTCGTCGCCGGGGACGGCGTTCGCGGCGTCCTCCTCGCTGATGCGGACCCCCGCGATCGGGTCGCCCTGCCCGGTGCCGTCGGCCGCGTCGTCGTCCACGCCGAGGGGGTCCTGCGGGTCGCGCGCCGGGCTGGGCACCGGGCCGGAGCCCGACGCCCGGGCGTTCTCGCGGCTGCCGCCCTCCTGCACGGCCCGCACCTCGGCGTTGTCCCGCGGGTCCACGTGGTCGGTGCTCTGCCCGCTCATCCGGCCACTGTGCCGTCGCCCGCGGGCGGCCGCGCGCCGGGGACGGCGCCGGGGACGCGGACGACGTGCCCGTCGCCCGCCGCGGCGTCCCACCGGACGGTGGTGGTGCCGTCGGCCGCGGCGGTGGCGGTCGCGACCACCTCGTCCCCGCGCAGGACCTCCAGCCCGTCGGCGGGGGCGCGGACCGCGAGCTGACCGCCGGTGCCCGCCAGGACCCGCGCCCCCACCAGCCGCCCGCCGGACCAGCGGGCGTCCACGCGGTGCCCGCCGCGCACCCGCAGGCCCCGGAACCGCCCCGACGGCCACGCGGCGGGCAGCGCCGGCAGCAGGTCCACCGCGTCGTCGTGCCCCTGGACGAGCACCTCGCAGATCCCCGCCGTGACGCCGAAGTTGCCGTCGATCTGGAAGATCGCCCCACCGGGCCAGTGCGGGTGCGGGTGCATGTCCAGCAGCGAGTCCGACGCGAGGTCCTCCACGAGCACCCGCAGGTGCTCCGCGGCCCGGTCCCCCTGGCCCAGGCGGGCGGCGAGGGCGACGGCCCAGGACCGGCTCCAGCCCGTGTGCCCCCCGCCGTGGCGCAGCCGCTCCTCCAGCGCCCGGCACGCCGCGTCCCGGTGCCCGGGGGTGCGCGAGGCGGTGATCCGGGTCCCGGGGAACAGCCCGTACAGGTGCGAGACGTGCCGGTGCCCGGGTTCGGCGGACACCTTGCCGGGGTCCCACTCCTGCAGGACGCCGTCGACGACCGCGGGCGGCCGCACCCGCGCGGCGGCCTCCCGCACCCGCCCGGCGAGGTCGTGGTCCGCCGGGTCGACGGTCCCGCTGCGCGCCAGCAGGTCCAGGTAGTGCGCGAAGACCTCGGTGACGAGCTCCTGGTCCATCGTGGACCCCGCGGTGATCGCCGCCGACGACCCCCCGGGCAGCACGAACGTGTTCTCCGGGGAGGTCGAGGGGCTCACCACGAGCCGGCCCGCCCCGTCGTCGACGAGCAGGTCGAGGGCGAAGGCGGCCGCGGCGCGGTGCACCGGCAGCGCCACGTCCCGCACGAACCGGTCGTCGCCGGAGCCGAAGTCGACGTGGTCGTACGCGTGCGCGGCGACCCACGGCAGCGCGCCGGTCCAGTTCGACCACAGCGGCTGCCCCGCGACGGCCCGGGTGAACCGCCACAGGTCGGTGTTGTGGTGCACGACGGCCCCGGCGGCGCCGTAGTCCAGCCGGGCCGTCTCCCGGCCCGCGTCGGCCAGGTCCAGGGCCAGGTCGAACAGGGGGGTGTGCAGCTCGCCCAGCCCGGTGGGCTCGGCGGCCCAGTAGTTCATCGTGAGGTTGATGTTGGTCGTGTAGTTGCTGCTCCACCCCGGCCGGACGTCGACGTTCCAGATGCCCTGCAGGTTCGCGGCCTGGGTGCCGGGGCGGGAGGAGGCGATCAGCAGGTACCGGCCGAGGTCGAAGAGCAGTTCCGCCTCGGCCGCCGTGCGCTCGTGCCCGGCGGCCGGTCCCAGCTCGACCTCGCTGCGGTCGAAGAACACCCGGTGCGCCTGCTCGGTGCGCTCGCGCAGGACCCCGGTGGGGGTGGCCGCGACGGCCAGCACCCGTTCCCGGGCCCGGTCCAGGAGGGCCTCGAGGTCGGCGCCGGGACGTTCGCGGGGGCCGCGGAAACCGGTGACGACCGTGGTCAGGACCCGGGGCCGGCCCTCGACCACCTGCTCCAGGGCGGCGACGGCGAACCCGGTGCCGCGCGCGACGGTCCCCGCGGCGTCGGGTCCGTCGTCGGCGTAGCGGACGGGGTCCTCGTCCGGCACGTAGTTCGGGACGACCGCGGCCGGGACGCGCCCGGCGGCCAGCGTGAGCCGCCCCCCGGGCAGGTCCTCGTGCCGCTGCACGCCCAGCGGGTGCGGGCTGGTGAACGTCAGCGGCGCCGGGCCCGGGCCGGGCCCGGGCCGGTCGAGGACGGTGACGGCGACGCTGCCGACGGGGTCGACGAACGTCTCCAGCGCCACGGGCCCGCCCGCGCCCCCGTGCCGGCCGGTGTAGCGGGTGGTGCTGAGCGCCCGGGCCAGGTCCAGCTCCCGCGCGTACTCCTGGACGTCCCCGCTCGTCGCCGCCGGGTCGTAGGCCCAGGTGAGGTGCCCGACGGGCTGGTAGGACTCGGTGTACCCGTCCGCGTGCAGCCGCCGCCCCAGCTCGTCGGCGAGGGCGTGGTCGCCGGCCGCGACCGCGGCGCGCAGCGCGGGCAGCACGTCCGCCGCGCCCGCGTCCCGCCGCGCCGGCAGGGGCCCGCCCGACCACAGGGTGTCGGCGTTCAGGTCGTACCGCTCGGACCCGATCCCCCCGGCGACGGTCACGCCGAGGCGCCCGTCGCCGAGCAGGAAGGAGTCGGCGAAGCGCGCGGCGGGAGCCGGGCAGGACAGCAGGTGCCGGGTCATGGGGAACGGAAACCTCGGACGTCTGGTGGGGTCGGAGAGCCGAGTCGGCGCGGCAGCGTGCTGCAGGACGACGAGTCGGGCGGTGATCGACGCTATTGATCCGAGGTCTGACCCGTCAACCACCCGGTGGACCGGTCGCGGCACCCCCGCTCGGGGCCTAGGGTCGCCGAGGGGCCGGGTCACCGGCCCGCGGACGACGGAGGAGTCGGCATGGCGTTGCGCGTCCTGTTCATCGGCGGCACCGGGATCATCAGCTCGGCCTGCGCGGCGCTCGCCGTCGAGCGCGGCGTCGACCTGACGGTCCTCAACCGCGGCACCGGCCGGCGCCCCGTCCCCGAGGGCGCCCGGACGCTGACCGCCGACGTCCGCGACCCCGCGGCCGTGCGGGAGGCGCTGGGCGGTGAGGAGTTCGACGCCGTCGTGGACTTCATCGCCTTCACCCCCGACCACGTCGCCGCCGACGTCGAGCTGTTCACCGGCCGGACCGGCCAGTACGTCTTCGTCTCCAGCGCCAGCGCCTACGCCAAACCCGTCGCGCACCTGCCGATCACCGAGTCCACGCCGCTGCGGAACCCGTTCTGGTCGTACTCGCGCGACAAGATCGCCTGCGAGGAGCTGCTGACCCGCGCGTGGCGCGAGACCGGGTTCCCCGCGTTCGTCATCCGCCCCAGCCACACCTACGACCGGACCAGCATCCCCCTCGACGGCGGCTGGACCGCGATCGACCGGATGCGCCGCGGCGACCCCGTCGTCGTCCACGGCGACGGCACCTCCACGTGGGTCCTCACCCACCACACCGACTTCGCCCGCGGGTTCGTGCCGCTGCTCGGCGAGCCCGCCACGATCGGCGACGCCCTGCACCTGACCGGCGACGAGGTCCTCACCTGGGACGGGATCGCCCGCCGCCTCGCGGCGGCCGCCGGGGTCCCCGACCCCCGGATCGTGCACGTCCCCAGCGACGTCATCGCCCGCGAGGCCCCCGACCGGGGCCCGAGCCTGCTGGGGGACAAGGCGCACTCGGTGGTCTTCGACAACACCAGGCTCAAGCGGTTCGTGCCGGGCTTCGCGGCCACCACGGCGTTCGCGCAGGGGGCGCGGGAGATCGTCGCGCACCACGACGCCCACCCGGACCTGCAGGTCGTCGACCCCGTCGTCGACGCCCTGCAGGACCGGCTGGTGGAGCGGTTCGGCTAGCCCTTGAACGCGTCCTTGACGTGCTCGCCGCGCTGCTTCAGGTCGGCCGCGGCCTGGTCCTTCTGACCCTCGCGGCGCAGCCCCTCGTCGTCCTTCGCGCCGCCGGCGGCTTCCTTCGCCTTCCCGGCGAGGTCCTGCGCGGCGTTGCTGATCTTGTCGCTGGCGCTCATCGTTCCTCCAACCCTCGCGACCGGGGGTCTCCCGGTGCGGTCCCACTGCACCACCGCGGTGCCGGGACCGCACCCGGAGCGGTCAGGCGTTGGCCTTCGTCCCGCCGTCGTCGCCGGGGCCCAGGCCGGGCGGCAGCTCGCCGAAGCTCCTGCGGTACCAGACCGCGGCCTGGCGCTCGACGAGCAGGCGGGTCACGCCGATGATCGCGCCGGAGGCCAGCGCCCACACGACGGCCTGCCGCCAGGCGACGTCCGGGTCCTCCGGGTTGTCCGGCGGCGGCGACTTGGTCACCGCGACCCACGCCTTCTTGGTGACACGGCTCGCGACAGCGGTCGCGAGGAAGCCGGCACCGGGGCCGACGAACTTCCAGACGAACGAGCTCATGGGCCCGACCTTGCCCTACAGCAGGTCCAGGAGCCAGCCCAGGAGGGGGGTCAGCGCGGCGGCGCTGCCCGCGAGCACCGCGAGGACGACGACGAGCGTCATCAGCTTCACCGCCCGCGAGGGCCCACCGTCCGGACCGCGCATCATCCTCAGCACACCCCCCATCCTCCCAGCCCCGCGGCCGGGGACCGCCGGGGCGGCAGGGGGGTAAGGTCGCCCCCACACGACAGGGGAGCGCCGTGGGGCGCTGAGAGTGCGGGTTTCCGCAGACCCTCGAACCTGATCCGGTTCAGACCGGCGTAGGGAGTCGGGACGTCCTCGACGCGCGGCCGCGGTGGCGGCGCGTCCCCCTCCTGGACCCAGGAGGAACGATGAGCAGCACCGTCAGCCGCGCCCGCAGTACCCACCGCTGGCGCACCGTCGACCTCGTCACCGCCGCCGTCCTCGGCGTCGCGTTCGGCGTCGTCTTCTGGGGGTGGGGCGTCCTCTACACCACCCTCACCCCCCTCTTCGCCGCCGTCCCGTTCGTCCAGAGCCTGCTCAGCGGGGTGTGGCTGCTGCCGGCCGTCGTCGCCGCGCTCGTGGTGCGCCGGCCCGGGGCGGCGCTGCTGGCGGAGATGGTCGCCGCGACCGTCGAGGCGCTGCTCGGCAGCCACTGGGCGTTCGGGGTGCTGATCTCCGGCGCCATCCAGGGCGTCGGCGTCGAGCTCGCGTTCGCGCTGTTCGCCTGGCGCGCCGCCGGGCCCGTCGTCGCCGTCCTCGGCGGGGTGCTGGCCGCCGTCCTGGAGGGCGTCTACGAGCTGTTCGCCTACTACGCCGGGATGTGGACCCCCGTCTTCCAGGCCGTCTACGTCGCCTGCTTCGCCGTCTCCGGCGCCCTGGTCGCCGGGCTCGGGGGCTGGGCCCTGGTCCGGGCGCTGGCCCGCACCGGCGCGCTGTCCGCCTTCGCCGCGGGCCGCGAGCACCGTGGCTGACCTGACCCTGCGCGGCCTCACGGTCACCAGCGGGGACCGGGTGCTGGTGCGCGACGTCGACCTCGACGTCGCCGCCGGGGAGCGCGTCCTGCTCGTCGGGCCCAGCGGGGCGGGCAAGTCGACCGTGCTGCGGGCCCTGGCCGGGCTCCTGGACGACGAGGTCGACGCCACCGGCGACGTCCGGCTGGACGGCCGCGCCCCCGCCCCCGGCGAGATCGGCCTCCTCGTGCAGGACCCGCTGGACGCCGTCGTCGCCGAGACCGCCGGGCGCGACACCGCCTTCGGGCCCGAGAACGCCGGGCGGGACCGGGCCAGGACCTGGCGCGAGGTGGCCCGCGCCCACCGCGCCGCCCGCTTCACCGCCGGCCGCGACCGCGAGGTCGCGACCCTGTCCGGCGGGGAGCGGCAGCGGCTGGCGCTGGCCGGGACGCTGGCCGCCGACCCGGCGGTCCTGCTGCTGGACGAGCCCACCTCGATGCTCGACGCCCCCACCGCGGCCGCCGTCCGCGCCGCGGTGCTCGACGCCGTGCGCGAGCCGTCCCGCACCCGCAGCCTCGTCGTCGTCGACCACGACCTCGCCGGGTGGGCCCCGCACGTCGACCGCGTCGTCGTCCTGGGCGCCGACGGCCGCGTCGCCGCCGACGGACCCCCCGCCGCGACCCGCACCGGCGACGACCTGTGGTGGCCCGGCCGGGGCGCCCCGGACCCCGTCGACGTCCCCGCCGGGCTCCTGGCCCCCGTCCTGGCCGTGGCCGGGGACGCGCTGCGGGGCGAGGGGCTGGGCCTGGTCGCCACCCGGCGCTCGCTGCGCCCCCGGCCGCCGGTGACGGTCCTGGCCGGGGTGGACGTCCGGCTGCCCGCCGGTGCGCTCACCCCGGTCACGGGCGGCAGCGGGTCGGGCAAGTCGAGCCTGCTGCGCGTCCTGGCCGGGCTGGTGCGCCCCACCGGGCGGCTGCTGGCGGCCCCGGAGCTGGCCGGGGCGCGCGGGCGGCGCACCCCGCACGCGTGGACCTCGGCCGAGCTCGCCGCCCGCACCGGCTGGGTGCCGCAGTTCCCCGAGCACACGTTCGTGGCGGCCACCGTGGCCGAGGAGGTCGACGTCACCGCCCGCGTCCTGGGTCGCGGCAGCGCCCGCGGCCACGTCCTGCTGGAGCTGCTCGGCCTCGCCGGGCACGCCCACCTGAACCCGTTCCGCCTCTCCGGCGGGGAGCAGCGCCGGCTGGCGCTCGCGAGCGCCCTGGCGGCCGGCCCGGCGGTGCTGCTGGCGGACGAGCCGACGGTGGGCCAGGACCGCGGGACGTGGGCGGTGGTGACGGGGCTGCTGGCGGCCGCGGCCCGGGACGGGGCGGCGGTGGCGGTGAGCACGCACGACGAGCGGCTGGTGGGCGGTGCGCGCGGGGTGCACCTGCGGGCGGGCACGACGGCGGTCCGGGGGGAGGCGGCGTGAGCGGCCCGGCGCGCGGGACCGTCCCCAGCGACCCCCCACCTGTCCACACGGCTGTCCACAGCTCTGTGCACAGCGGTGTGGACGAACCTGTGGACATGGCCCTCCCGGGTGTGGACGACGGCGTCCCGCCGACGGCCGCCGAGCGCCGCAGCGCCGGTCCCGGCCCGCTCGTGCGGCACTGCGGGCCGCTGCCGCTGCTCCTGGTCGGGCTGCTGTGCGCGGTCGGCGCGTTCGCGGTGCGGGAGTGGTGGCAGGCCGCCGGAGCCCTCGCGGTGCAGCTGCTCTGCCTGCCGCTGGTCGTCACCGGTGTCCGGCCGCTGCTGCGCCGGGTGCTGCCCACGGTGCTGGCGGCGCTGTCGGTGGGCTGGTCCACGGTCCTGGCCGGTGACGCCGACGACCCGCTGACGGCGGCGCTGACGGCGGGCCTGCGGCTGGTCGTCCTCGTCCTGCCGGGGCTGGTGCTGCTGAGCTGGGTCGACCCGGCCGAGGCGGGGGACCACCTGGCGCAGCGCCTGCGGGTCCCGGCGCGCGTGGTGGTCTCCGCGGTCGTCGCGCTGGGCCGCCTGGACGCCCTGGCCGACTCCTGGGACCAGATCGCCGCCGCCCGCCGGGTCCGGGGGCTGGGCCCGGGCCGGGGCCCGGTGAGCCGGGTGCGGTGGGCGGGCTCGACGGCGTTCGGCCTGCTGGTGGACGCGGTGCGCCGCGCCGGGCGGGTGTCGGTGGCGATGGACGCGCGCGGTTTCGCGGCGGAGTCGGCGGGGCGGCGCAGCTGGGCGCTGCCGGCGCCGTGGCGGCGCGCGGACACCGTGCTGGTGGTGGCCGGGACGGTGGTGGCGGCCGTCCCGGCCCTGCTGCGCGCGGCGTCCTGACGGGGGCGCTCAGCCCCGGGGCAGCGGCCACACGTCGGCGAGCATCCCGCCGCCGGGGGTGTGCCGGTGCGCGGCGGGGGAGTCCAGGACGACGAGCAGCTCGTCCTCGGCGGTGACGGCGATGCCCTCGGGGTGGTCCTCACCCTGCCCGTGCGGCAGGTCCAGGACGACGGGCAGCTCGTCGGCGCGCACGACGTCGGCGGCCTCGACGACGCACCCGCCGACCCAGCGGTGCACGCGGACGGGCCCGGACAGGCCCATCGAGGGGCCGGTCAGGACGAGCAGGTCGTCGCCGTCGGGGCACAGGTCGCGGACGCCCAGGCCCCGCAGGTCCAGCAGGTGGGTGCGGTACGTCGAGCCGTCCTCGAACTCCTCCAGGACCAGGCGCCCGGGGTGCTTGCGGTGGGTCCGCGGCCGCAGCTCCAGCAGCACCGCCCAGCCGCGCAGCACCGGGCCGCGCAGGCCGACGTAGAGCCGGGTGCCGCGCTCGGAGCGGTGGACGGCGACGCCCTCGACGTCGAGGCCGTTGTCCTTGGAGGGGATGGACAGGAAGGGGCCGATCAGGTCGTCGTCGCGCAGGTGCCGGGTGAGGTCGTCGTCGTGGGCGCCGAGGACGGCGGCGGTCAGGATCTCGCCGTCGACCTCGACCTCGCGGGCGGGCAGGCCGGTGGCGGGGTCGACGGGCAGCCGGACGAGGACGAAGCGGTTGGGTTCGCGCACGACGCGGGACAGGCGCCTGCGGGCCTTGGCGTCGGGGTCCTCGGGGCGGATGCGCTTGCGCTTGAGGCTGTGCGAGCCGATCGCCCACAGCCAGGGCCCGCTGCGGGCCAGGCCCTCGACGTCGGCCTCGTCGCCGTGGGGGCCGGGCAGGTCGACGAGGTCGGCGAGCGCGACGGTGACCTGGTGGTCGTAGGAGGTCGTCGTCCCGCCGGTGGTGACGGCGGTGAGGCGCTCGACGGTGGCGGTCTCGTCGCCGGCGACCCACAGGTGGGGCCCGTCGGCGCGGACGGCGGAGAGGTTGACGTGCGTGCGGCCCGCCCGGGAGGCGTCGTCGAAGTGCAGGGGCACGCGGCGGCTGGGTTCCACGCGGTGAGCCTACGGAGGCCGGGCCGGTTCCCGCCGGGAACGGGAACAACCGGCCCGTCCCGCGAGTTGAGCCCATCAGACTCAAGTTCGACGCCTCTCCGCTTGACAGACGCGCGGCGGTCGGCGAACTTGAGTGGGGAACGCTCAACAGTCAGTCGCTCGGGAGGGCACCAACCATGGCACGTGCGGTCGGCATCGACCTCGGGACCACCAACTCCGTCGTCTCCGTCCTCGAAGGCGGGGAGCCGACGGTCATCGCGAACGCCGAGGGCGGCCGCACCACGCCGTCCGTCGTCGCGTTCGCCAAGAACGGCGAGGTGCTCGTCGGCGAGATCGCCAAGCGCCAGGCCGTCACCAACGTCGACCGCACCATCCGGTCGGTCAAGCGCCACGTCGGCACCGACTGGAACGTCGCGATCGACGACAAGAAGTACACCCCGCAGGAGATCTCCGCCCGGGTGCTGCAGAAGCTCAAGCGCGACGCCGAGAGCTACCTCGGCGAGGCCGTGACCGACGCCGTCATCACGGTCCCCGCGTACTTCTCCGACTCCCAGCGCCAGGCGACGAAGGAGGCCGGCGAGATCGCCGGCCTGAACGTCCTGCGCATCATCAACGAGCCCACCGCGGCCGCCCTCGCCTACGGCCTGGAGAAGGGCAAGGAGGACGAGCTCATCCTCGTCTTCGACCTCGGCGGCGGCACCTTCGACGTCTCCCTGCTCGAGGTCGGCAAGGACGAGGACGGTTTCTCCACCATCCAGGTCCGCGCCACCTCCGGCGACAACCACCTCGGTGGTGACGACTGGGACCAGCGGATCGTGGACCACCTGCTGAAGAAGGTCCAGGGCGCCTACGGCATCGACCTGTCCAAGGACAAGATCGCCATGCAGCGCCTGCGCGAGTCCGCCGAGCAGGCCAAGAAGGAGCTGTCGACGGCCACCAGCACCGGCATCTCGCTGCAGTACCTGTCGATGACCGAGAACGGCCCCGTCCACCTCGACGAGCAGCTCACCCGCGCCCAGTTCGAGCAGATGACGCAGGACCTGCTGGACCGCACCAAGAAGCCGTTCCACGACGTCATCCGCGACGCCGACGTCAAGCTCGCCGAGATCCACCACGTCGTCCTCGTCGGCGGTTCCACCCGCATGCCCGCGGTGACGAACGTCGTCAAGGAGCTGCTCGGCGGCAAGGAGCCCAACAAGGGCGTGAACCCGGACGAGGTCGTCGCCATCGGCGCCGCCCTGCAGGCCGGTGTCCTCAAGGGCGAGCGCAAGGACGTCCTGCTCATCGACGTCACCCCGCTGTCCCTGGGCATCGAGACCAAGGGCGGGATCATGACCAAGCTCATCGAGCGCAACACGGCCATCCCGACCAAGCGCTCGGAGGTCTTCACCACCGCCGACGACAACCAGCCCTCGGTGCTCATCCAGGTGTTCCAGGGCGAGCGCGAGCTGGCCCGCGACAACAAGCCGCTGGGCACGTTCGAGCTGACCGGCATCGCCCCCGCCCCCCGCGGCGTCCCGCAGGTCGAGGTCACCTTCGACATCGACGCCAACGGCATCGTGCACGTGAACGCGAAGGACCGCGGCACGGGCAAGGAGCAGTCGATGACCATCTCCGGCGGCAGCGCGCTGTCGAAGGAGGACATCGAGCGGATGGTCAAGGACGCCGAGACCCACGCCAACGAGGACAAGCAGCGCCGCGAGGAGGCCGAGGCCCGCAACCAGGCCGAGGCGCTCGTCTACCAGACCGAGAAGTTCGTCGCGGACAACTCCGACAAGCTGCCCGAGGACGGCAAGGCCAAGGTCGAGTCCGCCGTGGCGGAGCTGAAGACCGCGCTGAACGGCACCGACGCGGCCGAGATCAAGGCCAAGTCCGACGCCGTCGCGCAGGCCTCCCAGGAACTCGGGTCGGCCCTGTACGCCGCCCAGCAGTCCGAGGGCGCGGCCACCGGTGACGCCGGCTCGGCGGGCCCCGACTTCACCAAGCCCTCCTCGAACGACGAGGACGTGGTGGACGCCGAGGTCGTCGACGACGAGAAGGACAAGTGATGTCGGAGGACTTCTCCGAACCCACCGTGATCCGGGACAACCGCCGCATCGACCCCGAGACGGGCCAGGTGCGGGGCGAACCCGCCGCGCAGGAACCGGCCCCGGCGCAGCCGACGGTCGGCGGCCCGGACGACGGCGCCGACACCTACGGGGCGGACGCCGAGCTCGGCGCCGCGCAGTCCCTCGCGGCCGAGCGGCTCGAGGAGCTGCAGCGGCTGAACGCCGAGTACGTGAACTACAAGAAGCGCGTCGACCGCGACCGCGACGTCGCCAAGAACGCGGCGCTCGCGGGTGTGGCCGAGGCCCTGCTGCCGGTCCTCGACGACATCCACCTGTCCCGCGAGCACGGTGACCTGACCGGCCCGTTCGTGGCGATCGCGGACAAGCTCGAGGCGACGCTCACGCGGTTCGGGCTCGAGCGGTACGGCCAGGACGGCGAGCCGTTCGACCCGGCCGTGCACGAGGCCCTCATGCACAGCCACTCCGACGAGTACGAGGTGGCGACGTGCGTGAAGGTGCTGCAGCCCGGCTACCGGTTCGGCGAGCGCGTCCTGCGCCCGGCCCGCGTCGCGGTGGCCGACCCGCAGGGATGAGCCCCACCGTCGAGGGAGGAGGACGTCGATGAGCATGCAGGACTGGGCCGAGAAGGACTTCTACGCGATCCTCGGCGTCCCCCACGACGCCGACGCGGCCGAGGTCAAGAAGGCCTACCGCAAGAAGGCCCGCACGCTGCACCCGGACGCCAACCCGGGTGACGCGCGCGCCGAGCAGCAGTTCAAGGAGGTCGGCGAGGCCTACTCGGTCCTGTCCGACCCCGAGCAGCGCCAGCAGTACGACGGGGTCCGCGCCATGGTCGGCGGCGGCGCCCGGTTCTCCTCCGGGGGAGCCGGCGGTGCCGCCGGCGGCGCGGGTTTCGAGGACCTGCTCGGCGGGTTGTTCGGCCAGGGCCGCGGCGGGGCGCCGGGGGGCGTCCGCTTCGGCACCCCCGGCGGTGCGGGCGGCGGGGCGGGTTTCGAGGACCTGCTCGGCGGCCTGTTCGGCCAGGGGGGTGCCGCGCCCGGGGGTTTCCCCGGCGGTTTCGGCGGGCCGCAGGCCTCCTCGGCGCGCGGGCAGGACCTCGACGCCTCGGCGCGGGTCTCGTTCCGCGACGCCCTGGAGGGCAAGACGGTCTCCCTGCGGGTCCCCGACCCGCGCGGCGGCCAGCCCCGCACGGTCAACGCGCGCCTGCCCCAGGGCGTGCGCGACGGCCAGAAGGTGCGGCTGCGCGGCCAGGGCCTGCCCGGGGCGGGCGGCAACGGGGACCTGCTGGTCACCGTGCACGTCGAACCGCACCCGGTGTTCCGCCGGGACGGGGACGACCTGCGGATGACGCTGCCGGTGTCCTTCGACGAGGCCGTGCTCGGCGCCACCGTCGAGGTCCCCACCCTGGACGGCACGACCGTCCGGGTGAAGGTCCCCGCCGGGACGCCCTCGGGCCGGTCCCTGCGGCTGAAGGGCCGCGGGGTGAAGCGGTCCCGCTCCACCGACGAGCGGGGCGACCTGTTCGTCACGGTGGAGGTCGTCGTCCCGCAGCGGGTCGACGGCGCGGTGCGCGAAGCCGTGGAGGCGTTCGCGAAGGCCACCGCCGGGGACGACCCGCGCGCCGGGCTCGCCGACCGGGCCCGGAGCTGACGGCCCGCGGCTGACGACACGCACGACCCGGAAGGGCGGGAGGAGGACGAGGTGTACCAGGACGACGACCCGCTGTTCGTCATCTCGGTGGCGGCCGACCTCGCGGGCATGCACCCGCAGACGCTGCGGCAGTACGACCGCCTCGGCCTCGTCTCGCCCAGCCGGGCCCGCGGCCGCGGCCGCCGCTACTCCGCCCGGGACATCGCCCAGCTGCGCGAGGTGCAGCGGCTGTCCCAGGAGGACGGCGTGAACCTCGCCGGCATCAAGCGGATCATGGACCTGGAGAACCAGGTCCTCGCCCTCGGCCAGCGGGTCGAGGAGCTCGAGGGCGAGATCGCCCACGTCCGCCAGCAGGCCCGGCGGATCTTCGCCGCCGGCGTCGCCGGCGACATCGTCGCGACCCCCCTGGGCCGGCGCCCGGAGTCGCAGCGCTCCACGGCGCTGGTGGTGTGGCGGCCCGACCGCACCCGCTGAACCCGCTGAACCCGCTGGGCCCGCCGCGGCGGCCGGGACCGCTCAGACCCGCGACAGCCGTCGCTCGCCCACCCGGGCCAGCGGGCCGGCGGCCTTGACCGAGACCCGGACGGTCGGGCGGTCGGTGTAGGTCACCGGGGTCTCCAGCACGTCGACGACGGTCACGGCCAGCGGGTCGGCCCCGGCCTGGATCGCCTTCGCCGTGGCGGCCTCCGCGGCGTCCTCGACGGCCCGGTCGCGGTCCTCCAGGGCGGCGATCCGGTCGGCGCGCCCCCCGGCCAGCGAGATCGCCGCGCCCACGGCGTTGGCGACGTCCCCGTGGTCGGGGCGGACGACGGGGCCGAGGCCGGGCAGGTGGTCCGGCACCAGGAACGCGCCGCCGCCGACGACCACCAGCGGGACGTCGGTGCGGCCGAAGGACAGCCGTTCGACGGCGTCGGCCAGCCGGGTCCGGGCCAGTTCCAGCCCCTCCCGCAGCGCCTGCTGGACCGACGGCGGCTGAGGGGGCAGCGACAGCCCCCCGACCGCGGCGCCGGCCAGCACGGCCGCGTCGGTCAGGGTGGGGGTGCTCCCGCCGAACGACAACCCCTCGCGGCTGATCCGGTACCCGACCGAGCCCGGCCCGACGGCCCCGGTCGCGGGGTCGACGACGGTCCCGCCGCCGACGCCCAGGCTCAGCACGTCCGGCATCCGGAAGTTCGTGCGCACGCCGCCGATCTCGCGCGGCAGCGTCGACTCGCGCGGGAAACCCTTCACCAGGACGCCGAGGTCGGACGTCGTCCCGCCCACGTCGACGACGACGGCGTCCTGGGTGCCGGACAGGAACGCGGCCCCGCGGATGGAGTTCGCCGGTCCCGAGCCGATGGTCAGGACCGGGTACTGGGCGGTGTGGTCCAGGGACATCAGGGTGCCGTCGTTCTGGGCGAAGAACGTCTGCGCGTCCAGCCCCTCCTCGGCCACGACGGTGACCAGGGCCTGCGTGACCGACCGCGCCACGCTGTGCAGCGCGGCGTTCAGGATGGTCGCGTTCTCCCGTTCCAGCAGACCCGTCGGGCCGATGTCCTGGCTGAGGAACACCCGGGTGTCCGGCCCCCGGTGCCGGCGGACCAGCTCGGCGACCTCGAACTCCTGGTCGGGCGAGGACGGGCTGAAGATGCCGGTGATCGCGACCGCGTCGAACTCGCCCACCTCGTCGAGGAACCGCAGCACCGCGTCCCGGTCCAGCGGGGCGATGGGCGTCCCGTCCACCATGTGGCCGCCGCGGACCATCGCCGAACCCGCCAGCACCAGCCGGGACAGGTCCTGCGGCCAGCCCAGCAGCGGCGGGTACTCGGTGGCCGCGGGAGCGCCCAGGCGCAGGGCCGCCACCCGGTCCAGCTGCTGGCGCCCGACGATCGCGTTCGTCGCGTGCGTCGTGCCGAGCATGACCCGCGAGACCCGGGAGCGGTCCTCGCCCACGGCGGCCAGCACCGAGGCGATGCCGGCCCGGATGCCGCCGGTGACGTCGTCGGTGGTGGCCTGCTTGGTGCGGGCCAGCACCGCCCCGTCGGCGTCGATGACGACGGCGTCGGTGTTCGTCCCGCCGACGTCGACACCGATGGACAGGTCGCGTGCGGTCATCGGGTTCCTCCTGCGAACGGGGTGTAGGGCAGGTCGTAGCCGAACGCCTGCGGCCCGGCCAGTTCCAGGCCGCGCGCCGAGCGCCAGATCGGGTCCGCGGCCCAGGCCAGCACGCAGACCCGCTGACCGAAGCGCAGCATCTCGGTGGTGATGGCGTGACCCGTCTCGGAGTCGATGACGGTGACGTTGTCGGGGACGCTCACGACGACCTCACCGTCCTCCAGCACGACGAGGTTCTCGTTCTGCAGCTCTAGCCGCTGCAACCGCCCGCGGTCCTCGCCGGTGCCGGAGATCGTCACCGAACCCCGCGAGAAACCCCCTTCGGTGCGCCGGTCCAGGTCGGTGATCTTCCCGGTGATCAGCAGGGAACCCCCGAGCTCGGCGGCCACGGCCCGCACCGGGTCGGGGGAGGACAGCAGGGCGTGGCCGACGCGGACGGCGGCGCTGACGGTGCCCTCGACGACCGCGCCGCGGACCGTCGCGGCCGTCATCGGGTAGTGCGCGCCGAGGCAGATCGACCCGCTGGCGATCGTCAGCGCGCGGGCGTGCCGCTCCAGCCAGTGCAGGTCGACCGTCCGCAGCACCGAGACGTTCCCCACGACGTCGGACAGCACGGCGAACTCGCACGGCAACCCGGCCACGTTCATCGACACCATGGCGGCGTCGGGGAACGCGCGGCCCATGCCGTCGGCGTCCAGGAGCTTCAGCCCCAGCCGGGAGGCCCAGCCGACGGGTGAGACGCCGTTGCTGCCGCCGATCTCGGCGGCCATCAGCGTCGTCACCGGCCGGCCCAGCACCCGTTCGGACTCGCGCAGCAGGGTTTCGACCTGGTGGGCCGCGGAGAGCATCTCGATGCCCACCGTGGGGGCGCCGATGCCCGACAGCAGGATCACCTGGTCCTGCGGGCCGAGGTCGTCCACGGTGACGAGGGGGACGGGGCCGCGTTCGCGCAGGGCGTGCTCGGCGACCATCTGCGAGGTGTGGACGGCGCCGCCGCCGCCGGTGCCGAAGATCGCCGTCCCGGCCGCGAGGGCGGGGACGTCGGCGGCGGTCAGCTCCGTGAGCCGGTCGCGCGCCGGGGCGTCGAGGAGGCTGTGCATGTCGTCACCGTAGGTGGCGCCCCGCAGCGGCACCATGTCCCGCGAGTCCAGAGAATCCGCTCATACTGTGCCGGTGGGACAACTGACCATCGACGACCTCGTCGCGCAGGCCGACCGGCTCGGCCTCACCCGCCTCGCCGGCCCCGTGGGCCCGCAGACCGTGCTGCGGGTCGAGGTCGCCGCGCTCGAGCGGCTGGCCGACGTCCCCGCCGGGACCCTCGTCGTCGTCCCGGAGGAGGAGAACGTCGCCCCCTACCGCCTCGACGTCGCGTTGCGGCGGGCCGGGGCCCGGGGGCTGGCGGGCCTGGTGCTGCTGACCGACGTGGTGCTGCCCGAGACGGCCGTGGCGCTGGCCGACCGCGGCGGGGTCCCGGTGTTCCGCGCGGCCGGGGCGGGCCCGGCCGACGTCGCGATGGCCGTGGACCGGTTGCTGTCGGGCGGGGCCTCCGAGGCCGTCCTGCGGGCCGCGACCGCCGTGGAACGCACCAGCGCGCACGCGGCGTCCCCGGACAGCACCGTGGAGAGCCTCCTGACCGCCGCCGGGAACGCCCTGGGCACCGAACTGCTCCTGGTCGACGACCCCGACGTCACGTGGTCGGACCCGCACGCGGTCTGCATCGGCGAGGTCGCCGTCGGGCGGGTCGTCGCCGCCGTCCCCGACGCCGCGACCGCCGTCGCGCTGCCCGTCGTGGCCTCGCTGGCTTCCCGTGCGGCGCAACGCAGGATGAGCGACCGCTACGCGCGCAGCCAGTCCCGGGCCGACCTCGTCGTCGAGCTCGTCCTGGCCGAGTCCTCCCGCGTCGAGGCGTTCGTGGGGCAGGCCGCGCGGCTGGGGCTGCCCCTGCACCACTCGCACGTCGTGGCCTGGCTGAAACCGACGGGCGTGAACGACCCCGCCGGGCAGGCCCCGCGCAGCGTCCAGGCCGCGCTGGAGCTGTTCGCCCTGCAACTGGTCGACGGCCGTCCCGAGACCTGGCACGTGGCGTTCCTGCAGTCCGACGTCCTGCTGGTCAGTTCCGAGGAGCACGGCGCCGCCGACCACCAGCGCCGGTTGCGCGAGGTCGGCGAGCGGGTCCAGCGGCAGGCCCGCACCCTGGCCGGGCCGGGGTGGGAGTACACCCTGGGCCTGGGGACGCCGCAGATCGGGGCGGCGGGGTTGCGGCTGTCGGCGGCCGAGGCGCGCATCGCCGCCGAGTCGGCCGTCGCGGCCGGCCGGGCCGGGGGCGTGGAACTCACCGACGTCACCGGGTTGCGCCGGGTCCTGCTGGACTTCTTCGCCTCACCCATCAGCCGGCGGCTGCTCGTCGACATCCTGCAGCCGCTGGACGACCTGGGCCCCGAACGGGCCGAGACCGCCGTCCGGACCCTGCTGGCCTACCTCGCCCACCGCAACTCCCTGGCCCACGCCGGCCGCGAGCTGCACCTGCACGCCAACGCCGTGGGGTACCGGCTGAAGTGGATCCGCCAGGCGCTGCAGCTGGACCTGGAGGACCCCGACGTCCGGTTCGCGGTGGAACTGGCGTGCCGGGTCCGGATGCTCAGCGCCACCCGGGGGTGACGACTTCCGAGGGCTCGACGAGGCACCGCGGCCCCCTCCGCAGGCGCGTGGGCCACCAGGTTCCCCTCGTGAGGGACCTGGCGTGATCCGTTGGCTTCCGCCCGCCTGGGCTGCCCGGGAAGGCGAAGGGGAAGGTGGTGCGGTGCTCGACGCGCTCTGGAGCGCCGACCGGTGCAGGTGCGGCAGCCCGCACGCGCCACATCGGGGTGGCGAGGTCAGTGAGCACTTCCCGGTAGCGGCCTGACGGCCACGGACGGTGACGCTGGTACTGCTGGGGTGAGGGCCGAGGTGGCGGCCGAGGGGGAACCCCGGTGGACGGAGGGCTTCCTGCGGCGACATCCACCACCGGAGCTCCACCGTGCCCGGTCCTGTCATCGACACCGCTGCGCTGCCCACCTCCCGGGCCACCGTCCAGGACACCGCCGCTCTGCTCCTGCGCCACCGCCTGAGCATCGGGACCCGCCTGGACCGGCGGGTGCTCGGTTGCTTCCCCCAGGCGGTGCTCACCTGCCGGTTCCTGCTCGACGCCACCCGGGTGGCGCGCCTGGCGCGCGACGACGCGATGGGGGTGTCCCCCGCCCACCGCTGCGTCCACGAAGCCCGGGACGTCCTGGCCGCACGAGCACCTCGGCTGCGAGGGCGAACGGACCCGTCTCACCTGCCCTCACGAGCGCGGTGCCGGTCGTGCTGCCTCTGGAGCACGACCGCACGACGTGCCCCACCGCGTCCGTCAGACCGCTACGGGAAGTGCTCACCGGGTCGGCGACGTCACCTTCGACGGTGACCGTTCCCGAGTCCGCACCCGTGCCGGTCCCCAGGTCGTGGCGACTCCGCGGAACACGGCGATCAGCTCGCTGGGGCTGGGTGGACGAGTGAGCACCGCCGCCGCGGCGCGCCATCGCGCTCATGCACCCGAGGCGCCGCTGGCACTGTTGTCGACCTGCTGGAGCACGACGTCGGGCAGGACGGTACCGGTGACGTGGGAGGCCTCCGGGCTGGCCAGGAGGACGGTGTCGGCCGCGACCTCCTCAGGACGGCCGAAGCGGTCGATAGCGGTGGTCGCCCCCGGCTACAGGCGCGGTCGTGCCTCTCGCGTCCTTGCTGCGGTGTTCCCTGGTGGGGTTTCGGTCGTGCAGGTGATGCGATTGCCGCGTTCCTTCCCTGGTCCAGAGTGGTCGTCGTGGTCCGGCCTCCGCACGCAGTCACGGGGCTGTGGTCTCGACTGGCTGTGGCCGGGCGCGTACGTGCATGCGTTCACCTTGCGGACCGAACAGGGCGAGCACCTCGGCAGCACCGGGACCGGCGGAGGCGAACCAGTGGGGAGTTCGGGTGTCGAACTCGGCGACCTCTCCGGCACCGAGGACGAGGTCGTGCTCACCCAGCAGCAGGCGCAGCCCTCCGGAGAGCACGTACAGCCAGTCGTAGCCCTCGTGGACCTGCTGCTCCCGGTCCTCCGCTGGTGAGCGCACCGGGATGATGAGCTTGTAGGCCTGCGGCCCCCCCGGACGACGGCTGAGGGGCAGCATCGTCATCCCGTGGCGGGTGGTGGGGCGGGGGTGGATGCGCGGATCCCCGGTGGCCGGAGCGCCGACGAGTTCGTCGAGAGGCACTTGGTGGGCTCGGGCCAGGAGCAGCAGGAGTTCCAGGGTGGGCCGTCGCTGACCGCTCTCCAACCGCGACAGCGTGCTGATCGAGATGCCGGTGTCGGTGGAGAGGTCGTTGAGCGTGGCCCCGCGGCTGCGGCGCAGCGCCCGCAGGCGGGTGCCGACGCCGGCCAGCACAGGAGTGAGGTCGTCGCTGCCGGCGACAGCGGGTAGGTCTTCGCGATCGTCACGCACTCCCTCATTTTGCCGGACTCGCAACTATTCTTGTCAATCGCCGAGGCGCGATGCACCGTGCACCTGACCGCGGTGCGTTCGGCGTCGCGCGGGGACGAAGGAACTGTCATGGCACTGGAGCAGGTGGGCGCGGAGTACGACGTCGTGGTCGTGGGAGGGGGTCCCGCAGGATTGAGCGCTGCGGTGGCCCTGGCTCGGTCTCGGCGCAGCGTCCTGGTCATCGACGCCGGTGAGCCCCGAAACTCCGCGGCGGGGCACGCCCACAACTACCTCGGGCGCGAGGGGGTCGTGCCGGCGCAGCTGCTGTCCGACGGACGCGCGGAGGCCGTCCGCTACGGCGCTGAGGTCCTGACCGGTCGCGTCACCTCCCTGCGCGCTGCCCACCAGCACCTGCAGGGCGACGTCGGCCGTGGCGCGGACCGGACGCAGGACGACGGCTTCCTCGTCGAGCTGCAGGACGGTCCCACCGTCGCGGCCCGGCGGTTGCTGGTGACCACTGGGCTGGCCGATCAGCTGCCCGCGGTGCCAGGCTTGGCCCAGCGGTGGGGGCGTGACGTTCTGCACTGCCCGTACTGTCACGGCTGGGAGGTGCGCGACCAGGCGATCGGGGTGCTCGCCACTGGAGCGTCCGGCGTGCACCAGGCTCAGCTGTTTCGTCAGCTCAGCGCCACCGTGACCCTCCTCGCCCACAGCGGCCCCACTCCCAGCGCGGAAGAGGCCGAGGTGTTGGCCGCCCGCGGCATCACCGTGGTCGAGGGTGAGGTGATCGACCTCGTCGTCGACGACGACCGGCTGCGCGGAGTGCGGCTGAACTCGGGGGAGGTGATCCCGCTGCAGGTCCTGGTCGTCGCCCCGTTCTTCGCGGCCAACGCCGACCTGCTCACCGGCCTGGGGCTGGTGGTGAGCGAGATGCAGGTGGGTGACGAGGTCGTCGCCACCTACGTGGCTGCGGACCCCAGCGGCGCGACGGCGGTACCCGGGGTGTGGGTGGCGGGCAACGTGGCCAACCCGCAAGCCCAGGTCGTCTCCTCGGCTGCCGCCGGCCTGACGGCCGGCGCGGCCATCAACGCCGACCTGATCGCCGAGGAGACCCGGGCCGCCGTCACGGCTCACCGCGCCTCGTTCGGCGACCAGCACGATCGGGGGGAGGACGCAGGTGAGTGACTCGGGTGTCGACGTCTCGAGGATGTTCAGCCAGGAGTTCTGGGACGACCGCTACAGCGGGGCGCCGATCTTCTCCGGCAACCCCAACCCCTGGCTGGTGCACCACGCCGGGGACCTCACGCCCGGCACCGCACTGGACGTGGGCAGCGGCGAAGGCGCGGACGTCTTGTGGCTGGCCTCGCGTGGCTGGCACGTCACCGGCGCCGACATCTCTCCTGTCGCCCTGGCCCGCTCAGCGCGCCTGGTCGAGCGGGCTGGTCCGCAGGTCGCTGCCCGCGTCACCTGGCAGCAGGCCGACATGCTCGACTTCGACGCCCCCGACGACAGCTTCGACCTGGTCTCGGCCCAGTTCATGCACCTGCCGGGCCTCGCGCTGAAGGTGCTGCACCGCCGCCTCGCTGCAGCAGTCAAACCCGGGGGGACCCTGCTCCTCGTCCTGCACGTGCCCCCGGAACCGGGGACAGGAAACCCCGCCTTCCCTGCGGACATGTTTCCCGCCGCCGATCAGATGGCCTCCGTGCTCGACCCGGCGCGGTGGACCATCGACGCCGGTACCCACCAGCGCCCGGCGAACGCCGCCACGAACGCGGCGGGACACACCCACGACGTCGTGCTCCACGCCGTCCGGCGTCCCGTTCCGCGGCACACCGCGACGACGAGACGGCCGGCCGTCAGCGGCTACTGGTCGATGACCGAGGCCCGATGGGTACCAGCACGTGACGAGGTCGTGGCAGGCCGGTGGTGGCCGCAGTGACGTCACCGCGGCCACTCAGCGCGTCCGTCAGCCCGAAGTCGATGTCGTTCCATCGACGTCGTCCCACCAAGCGCAAGGAGAAACTCAGATGACCGATCGTCTGGACGGGCGCACTGCCCTGGTGACGGGTTCCACCAGCGGCATCGGCCGCGCCGTCGCCGCCGTCCTCGCCGCTCGCGGTGCCCACGTGCTCGTCTCCGGCCGCGACGACACTCGAGGACGAGAAGTCGTCCAGTCGCTGGTGAACGCGGGGGGGACGGCAGAATACCTACCCGCCGACCTGTCCGCAGCGAGTGGTGTGCGTGAACTGGCCCGAGCAGCCCTCGACCTGGCCGGTTCGGTGGACATCCTCATCAACAACGCCGGTACCTTCTCCTTCGGGCCGACAGTCGACAACACCGAGGTCGACATCGACCGGATGTACGCGATCAACGTCAAGGCGCCCTACCTCCTCGTCCAGGCCCTGGCCCCGAGGATGGTCGAGCAGGGTTCGGGGGCCATCGTGAACGTCCTCACCGGTGCGGCCCACCGGGGGTCCGTGGCCGCGGGCCTGTACGGGTCGAGCAAGGCGGCCCTGCTGCTCCTCACCACCGCCTGGGCAGCTGAGTTCGGTCCCTCGGGAGTGCGGGTGAACGCTGTCAGTCCCGGGCCGATCCGGACCGAGGGCACAGCGAACGGTGCCGGCCTCGACGGGGTGGCTCGTGCCATCCCGGCCCGGCGCCTGGGCGAACCCGCCGAGGTCGCTGCCGCAGTAGCGTTCCTGGCGTCAGATGACGCCTCCTACGTCCACGGAGCGATCCTGCCCGTGGACGGCGGGGCGATCGCTGCCTGACGGCGGCCGATCTTCTCAGCTGCGAGCTGACCGCAACCCTCGGCGACGACGAGATCGGTGAGTCCTCGTCAGTACCGGGTCTTCAGCTGGGGCCCGGTACTCGTAGGGGTTCAGTGGTTGGAACCTCGGAGCGGGTGTGCAGCACACGGTCCGTCGCGGGACAGGCACCGGTTCGAGCCCGCCTCGACCTGGTGCCGGCCCCGGTGGACGGGCGATCGGCGTTCACCGGGCCGTCTCCTCAGCCGCCCAGGACCAGGAGGTGTCCTGCCGTCGAGCGCGCAGGCGCTGCACGGGGAACGGGATGAGGGGTGTTCCCCCGCTTCGGCTGTCATCGATCCGTGCAGCAGACCCGAGCGTTCGTGGTCGAAGCCGCGCAGCCACGCCCCGGCCGCCGTGAAGGTGGTGGTGGAGGACGTGTCGCTGCCATCACCCGTGCGGGCCAGCAGTCGGCGCAGCGCGGGTCGGGCGAACGCGTGGTGACGCGTCTCCTCGACGGCTCCATGCCCCGCCCGGGGCTTCGCACGCCAGGGCCCTGACGAGTCCGGGCCGTACCACCGTGCGTGCCCGGTGCAGCTAGGTCACCAGTCCGCGCCGGTACGCGTACACGACGGCTTGTACGCGGTCACGCAGCCCGAGCTTGGTGAGCAGCCGCGACACGTACGTCTTCACCGTCTCCGGGCTGAGGGACAAGGTCGCGGCGATCTCGCTGTTGGAGAGACCGTCGGCGATCAGGCGCAGGACTTGCAGCTCGCGCGGCGTGAGAGCGGAGTCCTCCTGCGCTTGCTGCGCCGGGCGGATCCGTGAGGCGTAGCGGCCGACGAGCTGCCGGGTGACCTCCGGTGCCAGCAGGGAAGTCCCGGCGGCCACGGTCCGGATGCCCTGCAGGAGTTGCGCAGGTCGCGCGTCCTTGAGCAGGAAGCCGCTGGCGCCGGCGCGCAGGGCTTCGTAGACGTACTCGTCGAGGTTGAAGGTCGTGACGATGAGGACCTTGGTCGGCGCCTCGATGCCCGGGCCGGCCAGCAGGCGCGTTGCGCCGATGCCGTCGAGGACGGGCATGCGCACGTCCATCACCACCACGTCAGGGCGCAGTGCACCGGCGAGCTCGACCGCTGCGCGCCCGTCGCCGCACTCGCCGACGACCTCGAGGTCGGCTTGCGCGTCGATGATGGTGACGAAGCCGGCACGGATCATCGCCTGGTCATCGCACACCAGGACTCTGATCGGCGCCCGGACCGGGCGGGTCACGACCGCTCACCGGCGGGGATGCGGGCACGGACCACGAAGTCGCCGTCTGGTCGGCGGTGTGCGCTGAACTCACCGCCGAGGACGGCGACCCGCTCCCGCAGACCGGCCAGCCCACGCCCGCTGCCGCCCACCGCACCGGCTACCGCCTCAGCCGTCGCTGAGGCGGCGCGGGTCCTCACCTCGACGGTGATCTCCTGCGGCCGGTGGTGGACGTGGACGGCCGTGGCACTGCCCCGCGCGTGCTTGAGGGCGTTCGTCAGCGCCTCCTGCACCACCCGGTACGTCACGAACTCCGCACTGCCACCGCTCACCGCGGCCGTCCCCTCCTGGGTGAACTCCACCGGCTGGCCGGCCCGGCGTGCTTGCTCGACGAGGACCTCCACCTCGACGGGGCGCACGGGCCCTCGGCTGCCGTGCTCGGGGTCGAGCAGGTCGAGCAGGTGCCGCAGGTCGGAGATCGCCCGCCGGCCGGTGTCGGCAACCTCGGTCAGGGTAGCTGTGAGCTTGTCGGGCGCGGCTGTCAGGTAGTGCGCTGCTTCGGTCTGCACCACCATCGCGGTCACGTGGTGGGTGACGACGTCGTGCAGCTCCCCGGCGATCCGTGTGCGCTCGGCGGCCACGGCGAGCGCGGCCTCGGCCCGCTGCCTGCTCGCCTCGCTGGCGCGGGTGAAGCGCCACCACGTCCCGGCGCCCCAGGCGAGGACCAGCAGCAGGTAGAACTGCACGAACCCGCTCACCTGCTCCCCGGAGCCGAGGTGGTCCAGCCAGAGGGCCAGCACGACGTACACCGCCGACAGCAGCACCGCCCCGGTCCGGCGGTGCCGTTCCTGGTGCGCCCCGGCCGAGAACAGCACGACGGCCAGTGCGGTTCCGGCGAGGGAGTGGTAGCTGCGGACCTGGTCCACGAAGAAGCCGAGCGAGACCACGGCCAGGCACACCAGCGGCCACCGGCGCCGCCCCAGCAGGGGCAGCGACTGCATCAGCACGACCACGACAGCGAGCGCATCGAAGGGGCGGGCCGGCAGGTTCCCGACCTGCGTGCCGTGGCCCTGTGAGGAAGGCAGCAGCGACCCGACCGCCAGCACCAGGGCCAGGGGGAGGTCCCGCACCGTGACGTCGAGCTTGCGCCACCGCTCCAGGATCAGCTCCTCGCTCACCGAACCGGCCTCGGCTCCTCGTGAGGAGCAGCGGTCCCCCCGGCGCGGTCGACACCCCTGCGGCGCAGGTTCCCGCGGCGATGGGCGAGCAGGAGGAACCCGACGGTGACGATGCTGCACACCAGCACCGAGAACACGCTGGCCTCCGGCCCGAAGTCACCGCCGGTGATCCAGGTCGGGCCGGACAGGCTGCTGAGCAGCAGCCCCTGGGGCTGATCCGTACCGGACACACTCATCCCGAAGACGCCCCCCTCGGCGAAGTTCCAGGCGAAGTGCAGGCCGATCGGCAGCCACAGCGTCCGCGTCGCCACGTAGGCGGCGGCGAGCATCGCCCCGGCCTCGACGGTGATGGCCACCGCTCCCCACAGGCTGGAGTGCGGGTTGAGCAGGTGCGAGGCGCCGAACAGGGCTGCCGTCAGGACGAGAGCGAGCCAGCTGCCCAGCCGGCCCTCGACCACGCGGAACAGCACGCCGCGGAAGATGACCTCTTCGGTGACCGCGGCTGCGGCGCTGAAACCGAGCAGAGCCACTGCCCCGGAGGCGGAACCCCACCCATCGACCTGGTAGTCCCCGAAGACGGCCATCAGGGCGATGACACTGCCGAACAAGGCGAACCCGATCAGTGCCCCACGCCCCAGGGCGCGGCCGGCCCCGCGAACCAGCAGTTCGGTGGGAGCCCGTCGCTCGGTGCGGCGCACGATCCACCTGTAAGCCAGGACGGTGGCGGCCGCTGCTGCGAACCCCAGCACCAGCGTGAGCGGCGCGTTCCACTGCACTGCACGCACCACGAGACTCCCCAGCAGCGCGACGATCATCACGAACCCGAGCTGCTTGACCACACGCATGGCGACTCCTCCGCAGACGGACCCCGGTGGTCCGACATCTTGTCGGGGACGATGCTAGGGATGCGCAGTACCGGGGTCGTCACCGTCGGGTGGACATTTCCTGGTAGCTCTCACGGGGGACCTCGCGGGGTCCCACGGTCGGCGTCCCGGGCTCCGGCGTCGGCGGGCGAGGCGTCCGGCAGGCGCCGGTGGTGCGCGGGAGATCGCCGGCGAGGACCTCCACGTCGTCCGGGCCGTTGCGGCGCAGCAGACGGTTCGGGAAACCGGTGGAGGCGCGGTGGGGGACGGGTGTCGTCGAGGTCGAGGACGATTCACTGCGGCCGGCGCACCCGGTAGCCCCTGGGCGGGCGAGATCCACGCGCCGGGTCACGTGGGCGACCTCCTCGGAGAGGGCGCCGAGCCCAGGAGTTCGGAACATCCCGCTCCGGAGCCTGACCCGGTTCCCCGGACGGTCTGATCGCCGCGAGGCGCTGGTTCCCTCCGCCGGGGACCGGTGGGTGTGCTTCGGACGGCCGGCTCGGCCACACCGCCAACTCGGTTCACGACGCACCCGATCGTGCGGTGGTCGGTCCCGAGCGGGTGATTCACGCGTGCGACCCGACGAGGGCTCCAGCGTCGGCCTGCTTCCTGCTCAGCGGCCGCCACGCGCTCCACCCCCGGCACAGGACGTAGGCCAGGACTCCGCTGAGGACCAGCCAGCCGTCGACCAGTGCGGTTTCCCGCGCACCGGGCGCGTTGCCGAGGGTGAGAGCGAAGGCAGTGATCGCGACCTTGTGGACGAAGATCAGCTCCCACGCTCCAGGGGTCTGGCGCGGCCACACGGTGACCAGGACCCACAGGGAGAAGAAGATCAGGAACCCGAAGGTGCGCCAGGCGTTCACGATCAGGTCGTCAGCGGTGGCCTGGGACATCGTGTAGATGCCGTGGCCCAGCGCGATGAGCGTGAGGAAGGCGTTGAAGCTCGTCACCACCCGGCTGACGCGATCGGCCAGCGCGCTGCGCTGACCCGGGCTGGTCTCGTTCGGTGCAGCAGTCATGTCGTTCACTTCTCCTCGTCGTCGTGCGGTGGGACGCATCCTGTGGAGCTGGTCGCGGGTCGCTCTGGTCGTACGGATGCCGCGGACCCCGAGCGGAGGGGACGGAGCGGACGACACCTCGACCTCGGCCACCACGCCGGTGACGTGGACCGGCGCGTGGACGCCCTGCGGCGTGGTCTCGTGGTTCGTCTCGTGGTTCGTCTCGTGGTTCGTCTCGTGGTCGGCTCGAGCGCACTCGGCGTCCTGGACGGCTCGGTCCACGCTTCGGTGGCCTGAGACGGGGCCGAGCTCCGGCTGGGTGAACCAGGCAGCGGTCTTCGAACCCCCACCGTGGAACGCCGACACCTCATCGACAGACCCGCGGCTGGCCGGGTGGGTCAGGTGGTCGACCAGGCGCATGAGGTCCTCCGGACGAGGGCGCGGCTGTGGGTGTGGTCACCGCCGTGGTCGCGACCCACGACGCGGGACCTGACCAACGGGATCGTCTCGCCGGTGGTGCGCCGGCCCACCTGCGTGGCCCGACCTGCCCGAGGTCGGCGCGAACCTCGGATCCACGTGGGGTGGAAGAGGACCACGATCGGCTCCTAACGTCGGTAGAAGTCCTAACGCTGTTAGATTCGCAGGGGACGCGGGAGCTGTCAAGGCTGCGGCTACCGTCGGAGGGACTCACCGGGACGAAGCAACGGAGGACCATGCCCAGCAGTGACCGGCGGGCTCGGGAACGGGCAGACGTCCGTGAGCGGATCATCGCGGCGGCGATGGAGGTCCTCGTGGCGGAGGGGGCCACCGCCCTGACGATGCGGCGGGTCGCGAGCGACATGGACTACACCGCGCCGGTCATCTACCAGCACTTCGCCAACAAGGACGCCCTCATCGCCGAAGTCGTTCGACGGGGGTACGACGAGCTCGTGGATCGGTTGGACGCCGTGCGGCACGTACCGGACGTCGATGCGCGCCTGGCCGGCATGGCAGCGGAGTACCTGCGCTTCGCCGGTGAGAACGAGCACCTCTTCGAGGCGATGAACGGCACCGCCCTGAGTGCCGACGGGCGCCGCGCCGCTGCCCAGCCAGTCATCGACGTGATGTGGAACCTCGTGGACGAATGGGTTCAGAAGCACCAGGTCGAGCTCGAGATCGGCGAGGCCTGCGACATCGTCTGGGGCACGCTCTACGGCATCGCCACGCTCGGGCGCCTCGGCACCTTCGGAGAAGCTCGAGCACGCCGACTCGGGGTGCACGCCCTGCAGCTCCTGCTGCAGGGGTGGCGCTCCACGACGTAGGTCCGCCAGGGCTGCCCACCGCTCCCGGCGGGTGCGGGCGATGCGGTCTGAAGACGTGGGGACGGTGGTCGCGAGCAGCTCCACGGTTGGACCGCCTGGCAGCGGAACTCCTCGGCGCCACCGCGGCGATCCCCTGGAGACCGCCTCGGTGTCCGGGTGCTCACGGCGTGCACGTCGGGTGCGCGTCGAGTGTCCCGGTTGCACGGTGGGGGGAAACCCCACGCAGGTGGTCGTGCGGGGTCCTCGCCTCACGAGGGCAGGCGGACGGGAACGGCCGAGGCGTCGACGTCTTCGCAGAAGGGCAGGAGGGTGGCGGCGAGCTGGTCCGGCGCTTCCAGGGCCGCGTAGTGCCCCACGCCCTGGAGCTGGACCGAGCGGACGGGGGAGTCGACGGCCGAGGACAGGGTGGACTCCGTGAAGGCGCCACCGCCGGCCCCCACGGCCAGGACGGGTGCGGTCAGCGGGCGCGTGGCGGCCAGGGTGGTGATGTCCGCGCCTTCGCGCAGCATCGAGCCGTAGGGGCCGCTGACACCGCGGAAGCCTCCAGGTCGGGAGTAGGTCCGGGCGAACTCGTCCACGTCAGCAGCGGGACGCCCGGTGACCGCCGCGCCCCGAGCAGGAGTCCCAGCGGACCGAGGGCCTGGGTGGCGGCCGCGTCGGGATGCTCGGTCCCGTCGTCCAGCCCTCCGAGGCCGACTTCCGTGCCTGGATCACGGCTGGGGAGCGAGGGTCCGAAGTCGTTCACCCGGACCGAGGCCGCTGACTGGATCTCGACGTCACTCGGACGACTCCTGCAGCGGATCTCCGGCGGAGGGCACCAGAGATCGCACGTGATTCCAGGGCCACGTGGCGCGCTCCGGTCGTCGGGACCGGTCGATCCGTCGATGGGCTCCGAGGTGCCCGCCGGCGACGACGGGTGGTCGTCTCCGGTGGGGCGGCGATCGAATCGACGCGAGGGCTGCCGAGGGACCGGGGTCACCGCGGGTTCCCCGCGCGCAGCCAGGTGACGTAGTCGGCTGCGGCTGCGGCGGTGTCGTAGCGGGGGTGGAACCCGGTGTCCTCGCGCAGGCGGGTGATGTCCAGCCAGCTCACCGGGTGGTCGCCGCCGGAGGGGATGTCACACCTGAAGCCGGGCTCGACGGAGGTGAGGGCGGTGACGATGTCGGCGTTGCTGGTGGCGCGACCGGAGGCGACGTTGTACGTGGAGTGGTGCAGTTCCTCGGCGAGCTGCAGCAGCGCGAGGGCGCGGCCGGTGTCCTCGACGTGGAGCAGGTCGAGCGCGTCCTCGACGTGCGGGGGTGCGATGAGCCCGGACAGGTCGGGTTCCCTGCGCTGGGCGGCGGCGTGGGCCAGGGAGGGGGCGGCGAAGAACGGATCGGGCAGGTGCCCGCCGGGGCCCCAGGTCGCGGAGATGCGGGCGTTGACGATGTCCACGTCGGTCACGTCGGAGAGGTGGCCGGCGAGGAGTTCGGTGACCTTCTTGAACGTCGGGATGGGGTGGGAGTGCTCGAAGGGGATCGGCATGTCCTCGGTGAGGGCGCCTTCGGCGGCGAAACCGTAGACGCCGATGGTGCTCGCGGTCACGACACGGCGCACGCCCCAGGCCTGTGCGGCGCGGACGATGTTGAGGAACGCCTCCAGCGCTGCTCCGGTGGCCTCGATCGGGTCGGTGTCGGTCACCGGCCAGGGCAGGGTGACGGCGAGGTGGACGATCCCGGTGATCGGGTGCTGCTGGCCGACGGCGAGCAGGGCGTCGGAGTCGGCGACATCGGCCTGGACGACGTGGATGGGCAGGTCCGCCAGGTGCGCCGGGACCTGTGGGGTGCGGCGCTGGAGCAGGACGCACTCCTGGCCGGCCTCGGCGAGTGCGCGGACGGTGTGGGAGCCGATGAAGCCGGCTCCTCCGGTGACGAGGATCATGACGGCACCTTTCGCAGTAGGTCTGATCGTCAGTAGTGCTGACGATCAGGTTAAGCCTAAGATCAAGACCGTGTCCACCGCACCGAGCACCGGCTCCGACCCGCACGAGGTCCTGGGGTACCTCCTCAAGCACGCGACCCTGAAGCTCACAGCGTTGACAGACGCGGCGCTGGAGCCGTTGGGGATCGACAGCAAGGACTTCGGGGTGCTGCGGGTCTTGGCTCACCGGGAGCCGGCGTCGCAGCTGCAGGTGGCGCAGACGCTCGGCGTCGATCGCACCACGATGGTGGCGGTGCTGGACGTGCTGGAGCGCAAGGGCGTCATCACGCGACGACCGGACCCCGCGGACCGGCGCAGGAACGTCGTAGCGCTCACCGAGCAGGGGTTGCGGGTCTACGACGCGGCGCAGGTCGCGCACCGCGAAGCCGAGGACGTGTTCCTGGCCGGGATCACTCCGGCCGGGACGACGCAGCTCCGCCGGACGCTGCGCAGCATCGTGGAAGGTTGAGCCGGCCCCGTGGGGTCGCCGGGTCCTGGCGACCCCGGCGCACCAGTCGGCCCAGCAGCACCGTTGATGCGGGCGCCGGCGCGGTCTCCGGCTCGCCCACCCCGTCCGGGCTGACCCACCACCCGTCCCGCGGTTCCCTGACGGGCAGCTGACCGGGGAACCGGGCCGTGCTCGTCGAAGAAGCCACCGGTCGGCCCGTCACCGGACTCCGGAGGCGGGATGACGGGCACCGGACGGCGAACCACTCACGCGGTCGACGATTCCGGGAAGGTCGCTCGTCGAGGTGTGGTCGAACCTGACCTCTAGTCTGGAGTCGCCCTGGTGGGGTGGCAGCAGGTTCGTCGGGGAGGGACGGGAACCTGGAGGTGATCGCCCCGTTCTCCGAGGTCGTGCAGCCGAGGTGCGTGCCACTGGACCACCCGAGTGGTGAGCGTCACGGTGCGGCGCGCTCGGCGCGGCGGGCGGTGCGGGCCAGCGCCAGCACGAACTCCGGCCACAGCTCCCGCGGGACGTCGTGGCCCATCTCCTCGTACACGTGCACCTCGGCGTGCGGCAGCAGTTCGGCCGTCACCAGCGCCGAGCGCCAGTGCACGCACTGGTCGCCGCGGCCGTGCAGGACGACCGCGGGGGCGGTGACCCGTGCGAGCCCGGCGCGGCGTTCCAGCGGCCCGCGGAGCATCGCGTTCCACTGCCGCAGCAGCCCGTCGGGGCGGTAGACCCGGTCGTAGTAGCGCGCCCCCAGCTCGGCCGACTCCTGCGCGTCGAACGGGAAGCCGGGGGAGGCGAACCCGCGCTGCCCGCCGACGAACATCTCGACGTACGCCTCGCGGGTGAGCGGTTCGGGCAGCTCGGTCAGCGGCGTGCGGTCACCGGTGGGCGGCACCAGGAACTCCGGGTCGCTGGAGGGGCAGGTCGACATCAGCCCCAGGCTGGCCACCCGCCCGGGGTGGCGGATCGCGACGAGCTGCACGATGAAACCGCCCATCGACATCCCCGTCAGGTGCGCGGACGCCAGGCCGAGGTGGTCGAGCAGGGCGACCACGTCGTCGGCCATGTCGTCCAGGTCGTACGTCGCGGTGAGGTCGTCGGGCCCGGCGGTCATCTGGCTCAGGCCCACGTCGCGGTTGTCGGGCCGCACGACGAGGAAACCCGCCGCGGCGAGCTGCTCGACGAACCCCTCGGGCCAGCCGATGAGCTGCGCCCCGCCGCCGTGCACGAGCACGAGGGGACGGCCACCGGGGTCGCCGGTGGTCTCGTAGTGGATCCGCACACCGGCGGGGGTGGTCATCGTCGGCACGGGGTCACGCGTCCTCGAGGTCGAGCGCGGCGCCCATGACGGGCACGGACCGCAGCAGTTCACGGGTGTAGGGGTCGGCCGGGTCGGCCAGCACGGCGTCGGTGGGGCCGTGCTCGACGATGCGACCGGCGCGCATGACGCTCACCTCGTCGCTGACGTACCGGACGACGGCCAGGTTGTGGGAGATGAACAGCATCGTCAGCGACAGTTCCGCCTGCAGCTCGCGCAGCAGGTTCAGCACCACGCCCTGGACGCTGACGTCGAGGGCGGAGGTGATCTCGTCGGCCACCAGCACGGCGGGTTCGGCGGCCAGCGCGCGGGCGATGGTGATCCGCTGCCGCTGACCGCCGGAGAACCGCGCGGGCAGGTCACCGCTGCGCGCGGGGTCGATGTGCACCAGGTCGAGCAGCTCGCGCACCCGGGCTTCGCGGTCCGCCCGGGACCAGGGCCGGCCGGTGGCGAGCAGGCCCTCGGCGACGGACTGCCCGACGGGCATCCGGGGATCCAGCGCGGACGCCGGGTCCTGGAAGACCATCTGGACCCGGCGCCGCGCGAGCCGGGCGGTGCGGGAACGGTCGCCGATGTCCATACCGTCCAGGCGGACGGTCCCCGCGCTGGCCCGCGCCAGCCCGACGGCGACGCGCGCCACCGTGGACTTGCCCGACCCCGATTCCCCGACCAGCCCGTGCGTCGTGCCGGGCCGGACCAGGAGCGAGGCGTCCTGGACGGCGGTGAACGCGGTGCGCCCGCGGCCGTACCGGACGCTGACCCCGCGGAACTCCAGTCCGCTCACGTGAGGACCTCCTGCTCCTCGGCGCCCAGGACCGGCAGCGGCCGGGCCCGGTCGGTCGTCATGTCCGGGACGCAGGCGATGAGCCCCTGGGTGTAGGGGTGCCGGGCGTCCGCCAGCCGGTCGGCGTCCAGCTGCTCCACCACGACGCCGTCCTTCATGACGACGATGCGGTCGCAGAACCCGCTGATCAGCGCGATGTCGTGGGAGATCAGCAGGATCGCGGCCCCGGTCTCGCGCTGGGCGTCCCGCAGCGCGCGCAGCACCTGGCGCTGGACGGTGACGTCGAGGGCGGTGGTGGGTTCGTCGGCGATGACGAGCCGCGGCGAGCCCATGAGCCCCATCGCGATCATCGCGCGCTGGCGCATCCCGCCGGAGAACTCGTGGGGCAGCTGCCGCAGCCGCTCGGCGGGCCGGGGGATGCGCACCAGGGCGAGGGCGGCCAGGGCCCGCCGGGTCGCCTCGGCCCGGGGGGTGCGGGCGTGGACCTCGATGGCCTCGGTGAGCTGCCGGCCCACGGTCAGGGCCGGGTTCAGCGACGACAGCGGGTCCTGGAACACCACGGCCTGCTCCAGGCCGAGCGTGCGGCGCTGCTCGGCGCCGAGCCGGCGGCGCATGTCCACGTCCCCGAACGACAGTTCCTCGGCCGTGATCCGGGCCTCCGGGCCGAGGAGCCCGGCGATCGCCATCGCGGTCACGGACTTGCCGGACCCGGATTCGCCGACGATGCCGACGGTCTCGCCGGGCGCGACGCTCAGGTCCACCCCGTGGACGCGTTCGACGAGGGCGCCGTCGTCGCCGCGGAACGCGACCCGCAGGTCGCGGACCCCGACCAGGGTCGTCCCGGTGGCCGCGGCGGGCCGCGGGCCGGGCCCGCGCACCGCCCGCACCGCTCGGGTCCGCTTCTCGCTGAGCAGTTCCCCGAGCAGGGCGAAGACGACACCGGTGAAGACGATGGCGGTGCCCGGCCCGATCGCGGCCATCGGGGCCACGTAGATGCGTTTCGCGCCCTCGTTGAGCAGCCGGCCCCAGTCGTACTCGGGGGCCTGCACGCCCAGGCCGAGGAACGACAGCGCCGCGAACGACAGCAGCGTCACCGAGGCGTGCGCGGCGGTGTTCACCAGCATGGGCGGCATGATGTTCGGCAGGACGTGCCGGGTCGCGGTCCGCCACGGGGAGGCGCCCAGCAGTCGCGCCGCGTGGACGTAGTCGGCGTTCGCGACCGACGAGGCCAGCGTGGAGACCAGCCGGGCGAACACCGGGATCCCCGCGAAACCGATCGCGAGCATCCCGCCCGTCGCCGACGTGCCCCAGATCACCGAGAAGAACAGCGCCAGCAGCAGCCACGGGAACGACAGCAGGATGTCGATGAGCGCGCTGAGCACCCGGCGCGCCGGCCGCGGCAGGACCGCCGTGACGATGCCGAGGACGACCCCGCCCACGACGGACACGACCGTCGCGCCCAGGGTCAGCAGGACCGACAGCCGGGTCGCGACGACGGTGCGGGCGAACAGGTCCCGGCCCAGGTCGTCGGTGCCGAAGGGGTGCGCCGGGCTCGCGGGGGCCTGCCGGCCGGCGATGTCGCGGGCGGTGGCGGCGTCGCCGAAGAGGGCGGGCCCGAGCACCGCGGCGGCCAGGACGAGGGACAGCCCCACGACCAGGGCGAGCCCCAGCGGGGTGCGGAGGGTCGAGCGCACGGTTCAGGCCTCCGCGACGGCCGAACGCGGGTCGATCACCGCGAGCGCCAGGTCGATGACGAGGTTGGCGCCCAGGACCAGCACCGCGTAGACGAGGACGATCCCCTGGATGAGCGGGTAGTCCTTGGCGGTGATGGAGGAGACGATGGTCGAGCCGATGCCGGGGATCGTGAACACGGTCTCCACCAGGACGGTCCCGCCGATGAGGCCGACGAGGACGACGCCGCCGGCCGTCAGGGTGGCGGCGACGATGTTGGGCAGGGCGTGCCGCACGTGCAGCAGGTGCGGGGGCAGGCGCTTGCTGCGGGCGGTCGTCAGGTACGGGGCGTCGAGCACGCGCAGCATCTCGACGTGCACGATGCGGGCCAGGTAGGCCAGGGGGCCGACGGCCAGGGCCAGGACGGGCAGGACGGCCTGCTCGGGGCGGCCCCACCCGGCGGGCGGCAGCAGCGACGCGCCGATGCTGAAGGTCGCGATGAGCAGGACCGCGAGCAGGAAGTTGGGGATGGCGATGACGACGCCGAGGAACCCCGAGACGCCGAGGTCGAGGACGCGGTGGCGGCCGCCGCGGGCCGAGACGGCCGTGGCGACGCCGAGGGGGAACGCGCCGGCGACGGCGACGACGAACGACACGACGGCCAGCAGGACCGTCGTGGGGAGCCGTTCGGCCAGGGTCGTCCCGACGGGGCGCTGGGAGGTGGTGGACGTGCCGAAGTCCAGGTGGAGGAGCCCGCCGACGTAGTCGGTGAACTGCTGCCACACCGGCAGGTCCAGCCCGAGGTCGGCGCGCAGGGCGGCCACGGTCGCGGCCGGTGCGGTGGGTCCGAGCGCGGCGCGGACGGGGTCGCCCGGCACGAGCTGCACCATGAAGAACGAGGCCACCAGGACGATGACCAGGGACACCGCGGCCCGCCCCAGCCGGCGCAGCACGAACGCCAGCCGGGGCGAGGAGATCAGCGCCAGGCCCCGGTCCCCCCGGCCCGGCAGGCGGTTGGGGGTGACCGGCGCCGCGACGTCGGGGGAGACGGGGAGCGTCACGGGTCAGCCCACCATCCGGATGGTGGAGGGGGCGATGTAGCCGGGCATGTCGGCGGTGGCGCCGGAGAACCAGGTCGGCGACGTCGTCTGGGCCAGGGGGAAGATGTCGACGCGGTCGACGAGCTCCTTCTCGGCCTCCTGCCACAGCCCGCACGCGGTGTCGGCGTCGGGGGCGGTGGCCGCCTGCGCCGCGATCTGCTCGTAGGCGTCGTTCTGGACGGCCATGAAGTTGTAGCCGCCGTTCTCGGCGGTCTCCCCGAGGAAGAACAGGCTCAGCGTGACGGGGGTCCCGGGGGCGAGCTGGATGAACCCGGTGTCCCAGTCGTAGGTCTGGTACAGGTCGGTGGACCAGCCGGTCGGGTCCTCGGCGACGAGTTCGGTGGTGACGCCGAGCTCGTTCCACTGCGCCTGGACCTCCTCGGCCCCGGCGCCGTGGCTGGGGGTCCCGGCGTCGTAGAGGAACCGGACGGTCAGGGGTTCGCCGTCCTTGCTGCGCTTGCCGTCGCCGCCCGCGGTCCAGCCGGCCTCGTCGAGCAGCCGGCCGGCCGCGGCGACGTCGGTCTCGGGCAGCGTCCACTTCGGCCCTCCCGCGACGCACAGGAAGGGGTTGGCGATGACCAGGGAGGTCATCTCCTCGTAGTGGCCGTTGGTGACGAGTTCGCCGACGGAGTCCCGGTCCAGGGCCGTGACGAGGGCCTGGCGCACCAGCGGGTCGGCGGTGGGGCGGTCGGGGCGCTCGTTGAAGAGCATCTCGCCGATGGGGTTGGTGACGCCCTTCGACGTCAGGCCGGCGCCCTCGAGGCGGTCGCGGTCGGACCCGGCGACGGCGGCGGCGTTGAGCTCGCCGGACAGCAGCAGGTTCGCGGCGGTCGCCTCGTCGGTGACGACCCGCGCGTCGATCTCGTCCGGCAGCCCCTCGGTGTCGCTGGTGATGCCCTCGAAGCCCCAGGTGTGGTCGTCGCGCTTGGCGTAGACGTAGTTCTGGCCGGCGTTCGCCGTCTTCAGCTGGAACAGGCCGGTGCCGTCGGTCGCGTCGTCCAGGGAGGACGGGTCGTCCAGCCCGCCCTGGCAGACCTGCTCGATCGTGCCGGTCGAGGCGAGCAGGAACGGGTTGCTCGTGGGGCTGGTGATGGTGAGCTCGTTGCCGTTCGCCGTCGCCGTCGTGCCCGCGGCGATGTTCGAGCCGTGCCAGAAGGTGCCGTTCGCGGGGTCGGCCTGGTAGGTGATGTTGTTCGCCGCGGTCTGGGCGGTGAACGCGGTGCCGTCGGCGCAGGTGATGCCGTCCTTGAGCACGTAGGTGATGGACGTGGGCGTCTCGGTCCAGCTCTGGGCCATCCACGGCACGAACTCGCCGTCCTCGGTGGTGTGGACCATCGACTCGTAGGCGAAGGGGACGAGCCCGCGCTGGACGAGGGAGACACCGGTGAGCGGGGACAGGCTGCCGGGGTCGTCGTTGAGCGCCATCGAGAACGTGCCGCCGGAGACGAAGCTGGTGGGGGACGGTTCCTGGCCGCCCTCGGAGCCGGAGCTGCACGCGGTCAGCGTCGCGCCGCCGAGGCCCCCGACCACAGCGAGGACCGTGACCGTCCGGAGGTGCTGCTTCCTCATCATGCTGCGATCCCTTCGTCTGAGCTCGGAGCTCTGCTGCCTCGGACCGCCGGGGCTCGTCGGCGTCGACGGGGCCGGTGGGTCGTGGCTGCGAGCCTAGGAAGCGGTCAGCGGGGCGACAATGTGCCGACCCTGCAGAGAAAAGCGCTGCACTGTGCCCTCACCACAGCTTTTCGCCGTCAGGCGCCTCGATCGAGGAGCCCCGGGCCAGGCGGGCCCGGGCCAGCAGCGCCAGCGTCGCGGCCTGGCCGGCCAGCACCGCGTCGTCGAACACGGCCCGCGGGGAGTGCAGCGGCGTCCCCTCCCCGACGGCCGCACCGAGGAACAGCAGCGTGCCGGGCACCCGCTCCAGGACGTACGCGAAGTCCTCCGAGGCCATCGAGGGCTCCGGCAGCACCTCGGCGCGGGGCCCGAACAGGTGCAGCACCGAGGCCGTCTCGGCCGGGTCGTTGACCGTCACCGGGTAGGAGGGGGTGAAGACGGTCTCGACCGCGGCGCCGTGGGCGGCCCCGATGCCGGCGACGAACGGGGGCAGCTCGGTGCGGATCCGGTCCAGGACGGCCGCCGAGAGCGTGCGGACGTTCAGCGTCAGCGTCACCGTCCGGGGCAGGACGTTGCCGGCCGCGGAGTCGGTGCCGATGCCGGTGACCGACACGACGGCCGGTTCGGTGGCGGGCAGCTTGCGGGCCGTGAACGTCTGCAGGGCCAGGACGACCTCGGCGGCCACCGGGACCGCGTCGACGCCCGCGTGCGGGCGCGCCGCGTGCCCCCCGGTCCCCGTGACGGTGATGCGCAGCGCGCTGGCGCCGGCCATGACCGGACCCGGCCGGGTGGTGCACCGGCCGGCGGGGAACTGGCTGTCGACGTGGATCGCGTACGCCGCGACGGGGCGCTCGCCGGAGGCGTCGAGCAACCCCTCCTCGAGCATGACCCGGCCGCCGCCGAACCCCTCCTCCCCGGGCTGGAACGCGAGCACGACGTCGCCCGGCAGGGTGTCCCGCCCGGCGTGCAGGAGGCGCGCGGCCCCCACCAGCCCCGCGGTGTGCAGGTCGTGGCCGCAGGCGTGCATGGCGCCGTTCGTCGCCGCGTACGGCAGCCCGGTGTCCTCGGCGACCGGCAGCGCGTCCATGTCCGCGCGCAGCAGCACCGTCGGCCCCGGACGGCCCCCGCGCAGGACCGCCGTCACCGAGCTCAGCGCCCGGCCCGTGCCGATCTCCAGGTCGAGCCCGTCCAGGGCGGCCAGGACGGCCTCCTGGGTGCGGGGCAGGTCCAGCCCCACCTCGGGGTCGGCGTGCAGCGCGCGCCGCAGGGCGATCAGGTCGCCGGCCGCGTCCACGGGGCCCTCCCGGCGTGCACGTCGGTCATCCGGTCGGCGAGCGCGTCGTTGCGGTACGGGCCGGGTGCGCGCAGCGCGGCGACGATGCGCCCGACGACCTCGGCGGGTTTGTCCTGGCTCATCTTCTCCTTGCCCTCCACGCGGGTGACGCGCAGCCGGAAACCCACCGTCCCGCCGACGATGCGTTCGGCGTAGGCGGCGTTCCCCAGGCTGCGGTGCAGGCGGAACGGGTTCGGCAGCGGGTCCTCGAAGCGGTCCACGAGGCGTTCGAGCACGGCGAGGTTCTCCGCGTCCGACAGGATCTCGGGGACCCCGTGGCAGTGCACCGCCGCGAAGTTCCACGTCGGCACCGCCGGTTCCACCCCGTACCAGCCCGGGGAGACGTACCCGCTGGGGCCGGTGAAGACGACCAGCAGTTCCCGCGTGCCGAGCTGGTGCAGCGCCTCGTCGGGCCGGCCGACGTGGCTGAGCAGCACGAGCTCGTCCGTGCCGTCCTCCAGCAGGAACGGGTAGTGCGAGGCGACCGGCCCGGTCGGCGGGTGCGAGAACATCGTGGCCCACGGGTACCGGGCGACGAGGTCGCGGACGGCGGCGGGGTCCTCCAGCGCGTAGTCGGGGTTCCGCCTCACGCGCGCAGCCCGTCGTGGGTGAACCGGCCGCCGACGAGGGTCGCGGCGACGGGCAGGTCCCGCAGCGCGGCGTCCTCCACGGTGAGCGGGTCGGCGTCGAGCACCACGAGGTCGGCGACGTCACCCACCCCCACCCGCAGCCGGCCGCGGGTGGAGGCGGCCAGCGCCACCTCGCGCGGCAGGCGCTGCTCGGGGTGCCAGGCCGCGCGGCCGTCGCGGGACCGGTCGACGGCCGCCGCGACCGCCGGCCAGGGGTCCAGCGGCGACACCGGCGCGTCGGAACCGAGGCGCAGGACCGCACCGGCCGCGTGCAGGGAGGCGAAGGCGAACGCCCGGTCGGTCCGCCCCGCCCAGTGCCGGTCGGCGACGTCGCGGTCGTCCATGGCGTGCTCGGGCTGGACGCTCGCGGTCAGCCCCAGCCGCCCGAACCGCTCGAAGTCGGCCCGGGAGACCAGTTGCGCGTGCTCGACCGTCCCGGCGATCCCCAGCTCCTCGAACGCGTCGAGGACCTGGGTGTTCGCGAGGTCCCCGATGGCGTGGATCGCGGGCAGGACCCCCGCGTCGCGGGCGGTCCTCAGCAGGTCCCGCAACCGTTCCGGGGGGACGCTCTGCACCCCGCAGGCGTCCGGCGCGAACGGGTCCAGCCCCGGGTAGGGGTCGTGGCACAGCGCGGTGCGGGTGTTCAGCGAGCCGTCGACCACGACCTTCAGCCGCCCGACCGCGACCAGGCCGAGCGGGTCGCGGCCGGGGTCCACGGCCGCACCGGTCCGGTACCCGTCGGCGATCGCCCGCTCCAGCCGGTGCGGCCACACCGACGCCTCGACCCGCAGCTGGTCGACGCCCGCGGCGACGCGGCCGGGCCACTCGGCGAGGTTGTCGGCGTTCTCGAACTCCACGACCCCGACGACGCCCCGCGCCGCGGCGTCGGCCGCCGCCGCCCGGTACCCCTCCACGGGTGGGGAGGCGCGCCGGTCCAGCCGGTCCAGCGCGGCGATCCACTCGTTCTCCCGCAGCAGCCCCGACGCGCGCAGCGGGACGCCCACCGACCGCATCGCGGCCGAGTTCAGCCAGCCGCAGTGCAGGTCCCCGGAGACGAGGACGACGGACCGGTCGCCGCTCACGGCGTCCAGGGCGGCCAGCGACGGCTCGTCGGGCCACAGCCCGTCGCGGAACCCGTAGCCGGACAGCGGGTCCGGGCCCGGGCGGTCGGCCACGGCCCGGGTGACCAGCGCGACGGCGTCGGCCGCGCTGCGCGCCCCGGACAGGTCCAGCCGCGACCGCGTGACGACCCACTGGGTGAAGTGCACGTGGTGGTCCCACAGGCCGGGGAACAGGAACCGCCCGTCGAGCTGCACCTCCTCGCCCGGCCCGGCCCGGCCCGGCGCGTGCGGGACCACGGCGGTGACGGACCCGCCCGCCAGGGTCACGTCGTGCAGACCGGTCAGGCCCGGCAGCCGGGCCCCTCTCAGGTGGGTCGTCATGCGCTGCACGCTACGAGGGCGGGTCGCCGCGGCCAATGTGGTGGGCGCCCAGACAATCGCGCCCGACGGTGCTCCCGCCACAGGTGCGCCTCGTCACGACCGGACCCCGCCCGACTCCCGCTCCACGACCCGGACGTCGCGCTCCAGCGTCTCCGGCAACGCGCGGACCCCCACGACCCCGACGAGGCTGAGCACCACCAGGTACCCCGCCACCAGCCACGGCGACCCCCCGGACACCGACACGAACCACGTCGCGACCAGCGGGGCGGTCCCGCCGACCAGCGCCGCCGGGATCTCCCGGGAGATCGCGATCCCGCTCCAGCGCAGCGACGTCGGGAACAGCTCGGCCAGCATCGCGGCCGACACCCCGATCGTGCCGCCCTGGACGACGGCCAGGCCCAGGACCAGGCCGACCGCCACCAGGACGGAGTTCTCGGTGCGGTACAGGGCGAACATGGGGAAGGCGAAGACGACGCCGAACAGGGCCGCGGCCGTCAGGACGGGTCGGCGCCCCACCCGGTCGGCGATCCGCCCGGCCACCAGCGTCGCGGGGATCGTCAGCACCTCGGCGACGATGAGGCCGATCAGCGCGTGGGAGGGTTCCACCGCCAGCGTCCTCGTCGTGTACGACACCGAGAACGTCTGCACCACGTACACCCAGGGCAGGGCGAAGACGAACAGCGCCATCCCCGGCAGCAGGACCCGCCAGTGCGACCGCACGGCCTCCACCACGGGTGCGCGCCGCACGACCCCGGCGCCCTCGGCGGCCCGGAACGCGGGCGTCTCCTGCACCCGCAACCGGAAGTGCAGCGCCCACACCACGATGAGCGCGCTCGCCACGAACGGCACCCGCCACCCCCACGACAGGAACGCCTCCTCGCTCAGGACCGCCGTCAGCACCGCGAACGTCGTGGTCGCCAGCGCCATCCCGACGTAGACCGCCGCGCCGGGGAACCCGGCCGTGAAGGCGCGGTTGCGGCCGTGCGCGGACTCGCTGGCCATCGTCATGGCCCCGGCGAACTCCGCCCCGGCCCCCGCGCCCTGCGCCACGCGCAGCACGATCAGCAGGACCGGCGCCCACAGGCCGATGCTGTCGGCCGTGGGCAGCAGCCCGATGAGCGTGCTGGACAACCCCATCGTCAGCAACGTCACCAGCAGGGTCCCCTTGCGCCCCAGCCGGTCACCGGCGTGGGCGAACAGCAGGCCGCCGATCGGGCGCGCCCCGAAACCCACCGCGAACGTGGCGAAGGCGCCCAGCGTGCCGGCCAGGCCGCTGTCCCCGAAGAACGACGGCGCGAACACCAGCGCCGCCGCGAGGCCGTACAGCGTGAAGTCGTACCACTCGATGACGGTGCCCACCGAACTGCCGACGACGGCCCGCCGCCGCTGCTCGCGCGACCCCGGGTCGACCCCGGCCAGACCGGCCGGATCGCCGGTCGACCGTTCTCCCGGTCCGTCCTGGAACTCCATCGGTGACTCCTTCGACGTCCTCGTCGTGCGCGGTGCTCCCAGTGAACCCGGCTGCCCGCCCCCGGGCCCATGGGCGCTCGTCACACCCGGCGGCCGTCCTGGTAGGTTCCCCACCCATCGAACGATCGTTCCGGCGCAGGGGCGGAGGGCCGCGGTGAGCGTCCGCGAGCAGGACCCGGACCGCGGCACCGCGACCCGCGTCGAGCAGTTGCTGACCGACGTCGTCGCCCTCGTCCTGGACGGCGCCGAGGTCACCGGGCTACCCGTCCAGGGCCGTCTGGAGGAACTCGGCGTCGACCCCGCGCGGGCGCTGGACCTGGCCCGCAGCGTCCACCACGTGCGCCGCGAGCACGCCCGGCTGCGCCGCCGCGAGCTGGAGCTGACCGCCCTGTTCTCCAGCGCCCGCGAACTCGCCGAGGTCCGCGACGCCGACGCCCTGCTCGTCCGCCTCGTCGAGCGCGCCCACACCATGATGGGCGCCGACCTCACCTACCTGTCCGAGTTCGACCCCCGCACCGGGCAGCTGCAGGTCCGCACCACCGCCGGGGTCGTCAGCCCGCAGTTCCGCGAGCTGCGCGTCCCGGCCGGCGCGGGACTGGCCAGCGTCGTGGTGCGCACCCGCGCCCCGCAGAGCGTCTTGCGCTACGAGGAGTACGCCGAGGGGACCCACGACCCGGCGGTCGACACCGCCGTGCGGGCCGAGGGGGTCGTCTCCATCCTCGGCGTCCCGCTCGTCTCCGGCCCCGACGTGCTCGGGGTGCTGTTCGTCGCCACCCGCACCGAGCACGCCTTCGGCCCCGAGCAGGTCGCCCTGCTCAGCGCCCTGGCCAGCCACGCCGCGGTCGTCCTCCAGACCGCCCGGACCCTGCACGACCTCGCCGCGTCCGAGGACGAGGCCCGCGGGGCGCTGGCGAGCCTGCGCGGGTACCTGGCCGAGCGGGAACGCTCCAGCGCCGTGCACCGCGACCTCGTGCAGACCGTCCTCGCCGGCGGCGGCCTCGAACCCGTCGCGGCGACCCTGGCGGCCGAGCTGCGCTGCGGGGTGTGGATCGTCGACGAGCACGGGTCGGTGGTCGCCGGGACACCGGGGGCGGAGCCCGGGCCGGCCGCCCGGGCCGCCCTCGCCGACAGCCGCCGCTCCGGCCGGTGCCTGCGCGTCGAGGGCGACCCCGCGGTCCAGGCCGTGTCCGCCCTCGTCGCCGGCGCCGCCGGGGCCCGCGACTTCGGCGCCGTGCTCCTGGGGCCCGGCGACCTCGAGCTCAGCGACGTCGACCTGCGCACCGTGGAGCGCGCCACCCAGGTCTGCGCGCTGCTCGCCCTGCAGCAGCAGGCCGTCGCCGACGCCGAGCGCCGCGTCGCCGACGAGCTCGTCGCCGAGCTGCTGGCCGCCGGACCCGGGCGACGGCCCGAGGTGGAACGCCGCGCCCGCCGGGCGGGGATCCCCGTCGACGACCTCGGCGCCGTCGTCGTCCTGGCCGTGCCCGGGGGGTCGCGGGCCGTGGCGGCGCGCGCGGTCGCCCGCACCGTCGAGGGTCCCGTCCTGGCCGGCGAGCACCTCGGCGTGGTCGTCGCGCTGCTGCCGGCCGCGGCAGCCGACCCGGCCCTGGTGCGCACGCTGCACGACCGCGTCCGCGCGGCGGTGGGCGGCCCCGTCCTGGCGGTGCTGCCACCGCCGGGCCCCGACCTCGCCGCCGCGTTCGAGGAGGGGCGGCGCACCGCGCGCCTGCTCACGGCGCTGGGGGTGCAGGACCTGGCCACCACGACGGAGGAGTACCTGCCCTACGCCTCCGTCCTAGACACCGGACCTGGTGCGCTGCAGGCGTTCCTGGCCTCCACGCTCGGCGCCGTCCGCGCCCACGACGTCGAGCGGGGCACCGACCTGCTCGCCACGCTGCGGGCCTTCGTCCGCTGCGGGGCCAGCCCCACCCGCACGGCCCGCGAGCTGAACTTCCACACCAACACGATCCTGCAGCGGCTGGCGCGGCTCGACGTCGTCCTGGGGCCCGGGTGGCGGGAGGACGAGCGGCTGTTCCGGCTGACGATCGCCGTCCGCCTCGACGAGCTGCGCGAACGCCTCACCGCCCGCCCCACCTGACCCCTCAGCCGACCGGGGCGGGGGCCGGCACGCCGAACGCGGAGACGTCCTCGGCCGTCCCGCCGTCGAGGGCGAGCTCGGCCAGGACCCGGCCGACGGCGGGGGCGAACTTGAACGCGTGACCGGCGCCGAGGGCGACGAGGACGTCCGGGTGCCGGGTCAGCGGGCCCAGCACGAACCTCCGGTCGGGCGTGAGCGCGTACTGGCACGTCACGGTCCGCACGTCCGGGCCGGCGCCGGGGACCACCCGGCCCACGAACCCGCGGAGCTCCTCGAGCAGTTCCGGGGAGTGCACGAAGGTGCGCTCCTCCGGGGTCGTGAGGTTCCCCGAGACGTCCCGCGCCGCCTTCACCGTCGGCTCGCCGTACGTCGGGAACCCGTAGAAGCACTGCTCGTCCTCCCAGATCCACACCGGGAACCGCGCGCGGTCGAACGCGGCCGGGTCGGCGGGGGCGAAGTACGTCACCTGTTCCTGCATGCAGACCAGCGGGATCGCCGCCCCCAGCGGTTCGAGCAGCCGGTTCGCCCAGGCGTCGGCGGCCAGCACGACCTTGCGGGCGCGCAGCGTCCCGTCGTCGGTGCGCACCACGACGCCGCCGCCGTCGGGCTCCAGCGCCCGCACCGGGGTCCGGTCGCGCAGCACCGCCCCGTGCACCCGCGCGTGCAGCTGCAACGTCGCCACCGTCCGGGCCGCGTGCGCGATGCCGGTGTCGGCCGTCCACACCGCGCGGACGTCGTCCCCGACCCGGAACTGCGGGAACCGGTGCCGGACCTGGTCGGCGTCGAGCAGCTCGAAGGGCACGTCGAACCGCCCGAGGCTGGTCGAGAAGTCGTCGATCGAGTACGGCCCGGCGTCGGGGATGAGCACGAGGCCACCGGTGCGGGTGAGCAGGCGCTCGCCGGTCTCGCGCTCCAGGTCGGCCCAGTCCGCGTACGCCGACTTCGCCAGCCGGACGTACTCGCCCGCGCCGTAGGAGGTCCGGACGATGCGGGAGGTGTCGTGCGAGGCCCCGCGCACGTGGCCCAGCTCGAACTGCTCCAGCGCCACGACGCGGGCGCCGCGCCGCGCCAGGTGGTGGGCGGCGGCGCTGCCGAGGGCGCCCAGGCCGACGACCACGACGTCGGCGTTCTCGGTGGAGCGGGTCACGGGACCTCCTGGACGGGTCGGGTCCGCCGGTGCGGCCGGGGGTGACCAGGACAGCAGACCTGCGTCCGCGCGCCTGTGGGTCCACGGCACACGGCCGCGCGGCACCGGTGGGGCGATCGTCCACAGCGGCCGGGGCGGGCAGGTCCCTACCGTGGCGTGGAACCACTCGCGAACAGGAGCCCAGACGATGACCAGTCGCATCCCCGGACTGCGGGACCTCTCACCGGGGGAGCGCCGGGTGGCCGTCGCCCGGGCCGCCGGTCTCGCCGACGGCGCCCTGGACGTCCTCGACCCCGCGGCGGGGCTGCCGGTCGAGGCGGCCGACCACATGGTCGAGAACGTCGTCGGGGTGCTGGGCGTCCCCGTGGGGGTCGCGACGAACGTCGTCGTCGACGGCGTCGAGCGGCTCGTCCCGATGGCCACCGAGGAACCCAGCGTCGTCGCCGCCGCCTCGAACGCGGCGCGGATGGCTCGCGGGGCCGGCGGTTTCCGGACCTCCACGACGGGGCCGGTGATGATCGCGCAGATCCAGCTCGTCGGGGCGGTCGACCCCGAGGCCGCCCGGGCCCGCGTGCTGGAGGCCAGGGAGGAACTGCTCGCCGCCGCCGACGCCTGCGACCCGGTGCTCGTCCGGTTCGGCGGCGGTGCCCGCGACGTGCAGGTGCGCTGCCTGCCGACCGACGCCGGGGTGCAGGTCGTCGTCCACCTGCTGGTCGACGTGCGCGACGCCATGGGCGCGAACGCGGTGAACACGATGGCCGAGGCCCTCGCCCCGCGGGTGGGGGAGATCGCCGGTGCCCGGCCCCTGCTGCGGATCCTGTCGAACAAGGCCGACCAGCGGCTGACCCGGGCCCGCGCCGTGTTCGACGCCGGGATGCTCGGCGGACCGCAGGTCGTCGCCGACATCGTGCAGGCCGCCGCGTTCGCCGCCGCCGACCCCTACCGGGCGGCCACCCACAACAAGGGCATCATGAACGGCATCACCGCCGTCGTCCTCGCCACCGGGAACGACACCCGCGCCGTGGAGGCCGGCTGCCACTCGCACGCCGCCCGCGACGGCCGGTACACGGCGCTCTCGCGGTTCGAGGTGGACACCGACGGGAACCTCGTGGGAACCCTGGAGGTGCCGCTCGCCGTCGGCCTCGTCGGCGGGGCCACCCGCGCGCACCCCGTGGCCCGGGCGGCCGTGGGGCTCCTCGGGGTGAGGACGTCCGGGGAACTCGCCGCGGTCGTCGCCTCGGTGGGGCTGGCGCAGAACCTCGCCGCCCTGCGGGCGCTGGCCGCCGAGGGGATCCAGCGCGGGCACATGACGCTGCACGCCCGCACCGTGGCGGCCTCGGCCGGGGCGACGCCGGCGGAGGTGGGGGCCGTGGCCGCCCGCATCGTCGCCGAGCGCGCGATCTCCGTCGAGCGCGCCGGCGAGGTCCTGGCGGAACTGCGCGGCGAACTGCGGGGGACCGCGTGAGCGGCGCGCTGTGGCGGCCCGTCCCGCAGGTCGTGCGCGACGAGCGGTTGCCGGCCGCCGTGCGGATCCACGAGGTGGGGCCGCGCGACGGGTTGCAGGCCGAACCCGACCTCGTGCCCACCGGCGTGAAGGTCGAGCTGTGCCGCCGCCTCGTCGCGGCCGGGAACTCCTCGCTGGAGGTGACGAGCTTCGTGCCGCCGCGCTGGGTGCCGCAGCTGGCCGACGCCGCCGAGGTGCTCGCCGCGCTGGGGGAGACTCCCGGGACCCGCCGCACGGTGCTCGTGCCGAACGTCCGCGGGCTGGAGGCGGCGCTGGCCGCGGGGGTCCCCGACGTCGCCGTCGTGGTGTCGGCGACCGCGAGCTTCGCGGCGGCGAACCTGAACTCCACGGTCACCGGGGCGCTGGAGCGCGCGGTCGACGTCGTCCACCGCGCCCGGCGGGAGGGGGTGACGGTGCGGGGTTACGTGTCGATGGCCTTCGGCGACCCGTGGGAGGGGCCCGTCGCGGGGCCCCGCGTCACCGCGCTCGCCGGGGCGCTGCTGGACGCCGGGTGCCGCGTCGTGGCGCTGGGGGACACCACCGGCGTCGCCACCCCCGCGCACGTCGTGGCCCGGGTCGGGGACCTGCGCGCGACCGGCGTGGACCCCGGCCGGATCGCCCTGCACCTGCACGACACCTACGGGCAGGGCCTGGCGAACGTCCACGCGGCCCTGCTGGCCGGCGTCACCGAGTTCGACAGCTCCCTGGGCGGTCTGGGCCGCTGCCCCTACGCCCCCGGCGCGACGGGGAACCTCGCCACCGAGGACCTGGTGTGGATGCTGCACGGCCTGGGGATCGGGACCGGCCTGGACCTCGACGGGCTCGTGCGCGCCTCGGCGTGGCTGGCCGCGCACCTCGGCCGCCGGTTGCCCACCCGCGTCGGGAACGCCCTCGCGCCCCACCTCGCCCCCGCGACCCCGACGCAGGACTCCCCACGACGAGCAGGAGGCTGACCCCATGACCTCTCCGGACCTGTCCGCCCTCACCGGTCTCCTCCCGCCCGGGGCCCTGCAGGGGGTCGTCGTGCTGGACCTCTCCCGCGTCCTGGCCGGCCCCTACGCCTCGGCCGTCCTGGCCGACCTCGGCGCGACCGTGGTCAAGGTCGAGAACCCGGCCGACCCCGACGTCACGCGGGGTTTCCCGCCCTACCTGCGCGACGGCGACGCCGAGCTCAGCGGGTACTTCGCGCAGTACAACCGCGGCAAGCTGGGCGTGACGCTGGACCTGAAGGACGAGGAGGGCAAGCAGGTCCTGCGCGACCTCGTCGCCCGGGCGGACGTGCTGGTGGAGAACTTCCGCCCCGGCACCATGGACAAGCTCGGGCTCGGGTACGCGACCCTGGCCGCCATCAACCCGCGGCTGGTCTACACCGCGATCTCCGGGTACGGGCAGACCGGTTCGCGCTCGCGCCGCCCGGCCTTCGACAACACCGCGCAGGCCGCCGGGGGCCTGTGGTCGATGAACGGGTACCCCGGCGCCGAACCCGTGCGGGTCGGCGTCACCATCGGGGACCTGTCGGCGACGTTGTTCGCCCTCGTCGGGACCCTCGCCGCGCTGCGGCACGCCGAGCGCACCGGGGAGGGGCAGCTCGTCGACGTGGCGCAGGTCGACAGCGTCATCGCCCTCACCGAGACCGCCGTCGTGGAGTACACCGTCACGGGGCGGGTGGCCCGGCCCGCGGGGAACGCGCACGCCTGGGTCCGCCCCTACGAGCTGTTCCCCTGCGCGGACGGCCAGGTGTTCTTCGGCGGCTACACGGACAGGTTGTGGAACGCCAGCTGCGAGTTGTTCGGCAGCCCCGAGGCCGTCACCGACCCCGAGATCGACACCATGCGCAAGCGGTTCGACCAGGAGGTCTACGAACGCCGCGTCAAACCCCTCGTGGTGGGCTGGTTCGCCGGCCGGACGCGCGCCGAGCTGGAGGAGCTCGCCGGGGACCTCATCCCGCTGACCGCGGTCCGCGACATCGGGGAGGTCGTCGAGGACCCCGGCACCGCCGAGCGCGAGATGGTCGTCGAGACCGACTACGGCCGGTTCGGGACCCTGCGCACCTTCGGGCAGCCGGTGAAGATGAGCCGCACCCCCGCGCGCCCGGACCGGCCCGCCAACGGCCTCGGCGAGCACACCGACCGGGTCCTCACCGGGCTGCTCGGGTACACCGCCGAACGCGTCGCGCAGCTGCGCGGGCGGGGCGTGCTGTGAGCGTGCGCACCGAGGTGCTGGAGGTGCGGCCCGCGGCCGACTACCGGGGGACGTTCGCGGTCGCGGACCCCCCGCCCCGCGAGGGCGGGGAACTGCCGCCCGGCTGGGAGGGGCTGTACTTCCCCTTCGACACCCCGCTGGCCGGTCTGCGGCCGGACGGTTCCCCCGCGGGCGACGACGTGCTCCCGCCCGTCGACCTGCCGCGGCGCATGTACGCCGGGGAGGACACCACGTTCCACCGGCCGCTGCGCTACGGCGAGGAGGTGGAGCGGACGACCGCGCTGGGGTCGCTGGTGACGAAGGAGGGCCGCAGCGGGACGCTGGTGTTCGCCGACCTCGTCCGCGTCCTGCGCGTCGCCGGGGAGGTGGTCTGCGAGACCACCTGGCACGACGTGTTCCTCGACGGGTCCGGGGCGCCCGCGCCGGGCCGCCGCGCCCCCGCCGCGACGGGCCCGGACTGGTGGCGCCGGCCCGGGGTCCTCGACGCCCGGCAACTGTTCCGGTTCTCCGCCACCACCTTCAACACCCACCGCGTCCACTACGACCGCGACTGGGCGCGCGAGGTGGAGGGACTGCCCGACCTGCTCGTGCACGGGCCCCTGGCCCGGGTCCTGGTCCTCGACGCGGCCCGCCGCGAGAACCCCGGCCGCGTCGTCGCGGGGTTCTCCTACCGCTCCTCGGCGCCGCTGTTCGTGGACCGCGGGTTCGTCATCACCGGGCACGGGACCACCACCGGCGACGGGGCCCCGGGCACCGAGGTGCTCGTGCTGGACGAGGAGGGGTCCGCCGCGGGGCGGGGGGTGGTGCGCTGGGCGTCGTGACCCCCGCCGCCCCCGCCGCCCCCGCCGCCCCCGCCGCCCCCGGCGCCCCCCCGCCCC